>JBKEAJ010000087.1:0-25111 GCA_047972135.1 Bacteroidales bacterium
ATTAAAATACATCACTTTATACCCTTGCGTACAAGCATGGTGTCCCAAGGCAGATGCAATAAAGCTTTTACCACATCCAGTAGCTCCTGTTATCAAGACGGCCTCACCTTTTTTGATGTAATCGCCCGACACAAGAGTCGACATAGGACAAAGGCTTGCCCGCAAAGTCCACAAAGAGCTTCTCGCCCGGCTTGTGAAGCAGTGGCAACGAGGGTTTCTTTATCAGAAGATGCTGCGACATATGATGGCAGAACTGAGGCGGGTCAGTATCATTCGGAATCCGTTGATGATGCCCGCGATAGAGCGGGTAGCATCAACGGATTCCAGCTTTGCTGGAAAGACTAGACGGGTCAGCATGCTCCGTTTTTTTGAAGCGGCAAGCCGCTCGCCATCTTTTTCCTAGAAAAAGGGGTTAGTATCTGCCATAATGGCACATTAAAAATCAATCCCGGATTTACTTATTTTAGGGGGTCAGTTTGCTCCGGAATATCCAGTCCAAAAATCTGGACTACTAATTTACCTTCACCTCCCTGAAATATGGAGTCAGCAGTTCCGCTGCTCGTTTTAGTTGTTCGGGTGTGTTTTCTTTTGCGTCTTTAAGTTGATATTCTTCGCCAAGTGCTTCCCACTTGTGAATGCCGAGATGGTGGTAGGGTTGTATCTCTATTTTCTCTAAATATTTATAGTCTTTGAAAGTCTCTCCGAGTTTCACAAGTTCTTGTTCGTCGTCGGTGATGTCGGGGATGAGTACATACCTTAGCCAAAAGGGCTTTTGGGTCTTTTCGCGCTGCTCCGTGAGTTGTAAGACTCGTTCTAGTCGGTTGCCACCTGTCAGTTTGTTGTAGCCCTCTTCGTTGGTATGCTTAATGTCTATCATCACCAAATCGGTGTATTTGTCGAGCAACTCCACTACATGGCTATTAAAAACAGAACCATTGGTATCGATGTTTGTGTGTATGTCCTTGTTTTTGAGTTCTCTAAAGAAAGAGATGAGAGCCTTTGCTTGTAGTAGTGGTTCTCCCCCCGATGCTGTTACTCCGCCGAGTTTGCCGAAATATGGCTTCATGCTGACGGCACGTTTCACTAATTCGTCTATGTTAGTTTGTTCTTTGCCCTGAATGCATGGAATGGTGTCAGGGTTGTGGCAGTACAGACATTTTAGATTGCAGCCTTGCAGGAATACCACCATCCTTATTCCCGGTCCGTCGTGTGTGCCGAAAGACTCTATGGAGTGTACATTTAGTGTGTCGATACCTGCTGACATAAAATATTTTTGCGTAAAGATAATAAAAAAGACCTACCCTATGAATAGGCAGGTCTTTGATAAAAACTATTGAGCATTACTAATTTACATACTTTCGTGGAAAGAGCGTGATAATACTTCTTGTTGCTGTTCGCGAGAAAGGCGAACGAAGTTTACCGCATAGCCCGACACTCTAATTGTCAACTGCGGATATTCTTCCGGATGTTCCATTGCATCTTGCAGCAGCTCACGGTTCAGTACGTTGACGTTGAGGTGTTGTGCATTCTTGATGAAATAACCGTCGAGTGCCGACACAAGATTGTTTATCCGTTCCTCCTCGTTTGCCCCTAGCGATTTAGGCACTATTGAAAAGGTGTTTGATATACCGTCTTGCGAATCTTCGTAGTTGATTTTTGCAACCGAGTTCAAGGACGCTATCGCTCCGTGTGTGTCGCGCCCGTGCATCGGATTTGCTCCAGGTGCAAATGGTACGCCTTTGTCCCTGCCGTCGGGAGTGGCTCCAGTTTTTTTACCGTAAACCACGTTAGAGGTGATGGTCAGCACCGATAGGGTAGGATTGGCATTTTTGTAAACCGGAAGTTTTGCCAATTCCTCGCTGAAATGGCTTACCAAGTCGCGAGCTATTAGGTCTACTCGGTCATCGTCGTTGCCATATTTTGGAAAATCACCTTCTATTTGAAAGTCCACAGTCAGACCGTCTTCGTTGCGAATAGGTTTAACTTTGGCATGTTTTATTGCTGAAAGTGAGTCGGCAACAATCGATAGTCCCGCAATACCATAGGCAATGTTAATGCGTGGGTTGGTGTCGATTAGTGCCATTTGCGCTTTTTCGTAGTAGTATTTGTCGTGCATGTAGTGGATGATATTCATCGATTCGTTATATACACGTGCAACTTCTTTCATTGCTATTTTGAAGTTGGCAATAACCTTGTCGTAGTCAAGATATTCCTCGTCGGCAAGTGGTGCTATGCCATCTACCATTTGGGTGCCTGTGTTCTCGCAACGCCCTTGATTGATTGCCAATAGCAATGTTTTTGCAAGATTGGTTCTTGCACCGAAAAACTGAATATGCTTACCCAACTCCTGAAAAGATACACAGCACGCAATGCCATAGTCATCGCTATCTCTATGCTGACGCATTAAATCGTCGTTTTCGTACTGAATGGATGAAGTGTCGATTGACACTTTTGCACAGAAATCTTTAAAGCCCTGTGGCAGACTATTACTCCATAATATGGTAATATTCGGTTCGGGCGAGGGTCCTAAGTTATATAAGGTGTGCAGGAATCGAAAAGAGGTCTTTGTTACCTTGCTGCGCCCGTCGGCAAGCATCCCGCCGATAGACTCCGTTACCCATGTAGGGTCGCCGGCAAAAATTTGCTCGTAAGCCTCCATGCGCAGATGTCGAACCATGCGCAACTTCATCACAAATTGGTCGATATATTCTTGAGCCTCAGACTCCGTAATAACTCCTGCCTCAAGGTCGCGCTGTATGTATATGTCGAGAAATGACGACACACTGCCTAAGGACATTGCCGCACCGTCTTGCTCTTTCACCGCCGCTAGATATGCCATATATGTCCACTGCACAGCTTCTCTGCCGTTTTCGGCAGGACGAGACAAATCAAGACCATACCTTTTACCCATTTCTATCATCTCGTAGAGTGCCTTGATTTGCTCGGATACTTCTTCACGTAAGCGTATCGTCGCATCGCTCATTGGACCTTTTATGTTTTCAAGATCTTCTTTTTTTGATTCAATCAAACGATCAAGTCCGTATAGCGCAATACGTCTGTAATCGCCTATTATTCTACCTCGTGCATAGTTGTCAGGCAAGCCTGTCAAAAATCCTAATGAACGGAATTTACGTATCTCCGATGTGTAAGCATCAAATACCCCGTCGTTGTGGGTCTTTGTGTATTTGCCGAAGGCTTCTCTTACTATCTCCGAGGGTTGTAGTCCATGTTCCATTAGTGCTTTTTCTACTACCTTGTAGCCGCCGTAGGGCTTCATGGCTCTCTTGAGAAGAGAGTCAGTTTGGAGTCCGATTATAACCTCTGCGTCTTTGTCGATATAGCCCGCCTCGAAAGCGTTAATCGATGATACTACATTGGTGTCGGCTGCCAACAATCCATTGTTCTCTCTCTCTTTCCTTAGGGCTTCAAGACAAATCTTCCAAAGTTTCTTTGTCCTGTCCGTTGCTCCTTCAAGAAATAAATGGTCGCCGTTGTATGGCGTGATATTAAGCCTCACAAAATCACGCACGTTTATGCTTTCGTGCCAATCTCCTTGTTTGAATTCTTGTAACTTCATAATATAATGTTTATTTTTTTGTCTTAACTCCGAACAAAGATACTGAATTTTAGCCTTATTTGCTAATACCTAAATGTAATGAAATTGATGTGTTTCTATTGACGTGTTTTGCAATGTGCTAATTATCAAAAATATACTGCGTGATGTTAGAGGATGTAAATGTCCTTATATAATTATTCGATGAGAAATATTGGAGCCGTTTGGGTTTGGCTGTCGTCATTGCGAGCGCAGCGTGGCAATCGGTTCTTTGTTGCATGAGATTGCTTCGTCGCAAGCTCCTCGCAATGACGGCGGTGGTCGGTTGTCAGTTGAGCCATCATCTAATTATCATCGGCTGTTTGCTTATAGCCTAAAGCGTACGGCATATTGCCTATTGCTTGTATTTATATCAATACCCCCATTTCAGCAAAACCGAACCCCATGAAAATCCTGCACCAAAGGCTGTTAGCAGTAATAAGTCGCCTTTCTTACATTGCTGCTCCAATTCCCAAAGACAAAGTGGAATAGTACCGGCAGTAGTGTTGCCGTATTTTTCAATATTCACCTTTACCTTGCTCATCGGCATATGAAGCTCCTTTGCCACTGCGTCTATTATCCGTATGTTTGCCTGATGTGGTACGAAATAGTCAATGTCGTCAATCGTAAGATTGTTCTGCTCCATCAATTCTTTGGATATACTGCTCATGCTTTTCACGGCAGCTTTAAAAATAGGTTGTCCTTCTTGTTTTAGATAATGCTCGCCTGCCAAAAGACTTTCGGGACTCAGTTTATTTAATGAACCGCCTGCTTTAATCAACAAGTGCTCAAGACCTTCTCCTTCACTCTTAAATGCGAAATCCTTTATTCCTACATTCTCGTATGTCGGTTCTAGCAGTGCAGCGCCGGCTCCGTCGCCAAATATTATTACTGTGTTCCTGTCTTTGGGGTTGATTATAGAACTCATCTTGTCTGCCCCAACAACGATAACTTTCTTATATTTACCCGTTTGTATGTAGCCGTGTCCGACCGACAAGGCGTGGATAAATCCACTACAAGCAGAGTTGATGTCAAAGCCCCAAGCATTCACCGCTCCAAGTTTCTCGCAAACAATATTGGCAGTAGCAGGTAGCTTGTAGTCGGGTGTAACGGTGGCTACTATCATGCAGTCTATTTCGTCGGCTCTTAGATTTTTCTTTTCAAGAATTTCGTTGACAGCTTCCACAATCATGTCGGATGTGGCTAGATCTTCTTCAATCTGTATTCTGCGCTCTTTTATGCCTGTCCTTACCAAAATCCACTCGTCGCTCGTGTCTACAAGTTTTTCAAGTTCTTTATTCGTAAAGATGTGAGGTGGTAGGTATGCGCCCACCGATGTAATAGACGTATTTATATTGTTGTTACTTGTCATAAAACTCTCTTTAGTTTTTTTCTATTGCTCTTTCCAAATTTTCCAAAAGCTTAGCAGGTCTAATTTTATCGTTTTTTGTAATGTTGGATACAAAAATGCTTCATACTTTTGCTGCCGCAAAGTTATATAAAAAAAAATCCACCCTCAAATGGTGTCAACATCATGCATGCAGAGAGTCGATGAAATCTCTGAATAGTAGTATCTTACTGCTTGCTGATTTGTCGAAGAGAAGATGCTCAAAGTCCTTTCGCTTCTTCCTAAGATCTGTTTTATTGAGGAGTTCCGAAATAGCTATTTTCAATTCGGCAAGATTATTTATGCCGCTTCTTTCGGATAGAAAATCGTAATCCGGTTGTGTGATAGAAAGCAAAAACATAGCATCGTAGAAATCCCGTCCTTTAGCTCTTGATAATAAGGCTGCAATTTTCATGCTGCAAAGAATACTGTCTGAGGGGACTGGAAAAGGGAAGAAAAAACCGCAGCCTTTGATATTGACACTCTTTGGCGTGTAGTCAATTCCTTGATCTTGACCTTCTATCTTTATAAGAAATCGCTGTTCTTTATGCCCACTTATGCCAAGATTAAAAAGTAGTTCAGGAAAATATAAATTACTCCTAAATGCTGTGAGTCTTGTATTTTTGATACCTTTGGCTTCAACTTCAAGCCCGGATCTCTCAAGAAACCTTTTTATAGCGTCTGTCATAGTAATAAAATCTTCTGCAGAGACTTGTTTACAATCAAAATCAATGTCTTCCGAGAAACGATTGAGTCTTTTTATTAAACGGAGATTAGTGTCTCCGATGAAAGATAGTTTATGAATATGTGGAGTGCCGGAAAGGAAGTCTAATATCATCAATTGCAGATATTCTTTTAGAATATATTTATCAAACGATGAATTGTCCCGAAGATGTGTCGGGAAATGACTCTTTATTTGTTCAAGTTCAAGCATAGGTCATATATTTTAATTAATAGTTTTAATCTTTTGTCAAGAGACTTGCTGTTAAAACGATAGGCATATTCTTTTAGTTTTTCCATGTTTAGCTCAGACTGCAAGAATTCCTCGTCTAAGCGCAACTCCTGAATTCCTTGTTCATCATCGTAAAATGAATATAAATAGAGTAGATCTAAAAGGGCTTTTTCTGGTTCGGCAATTTTTATATGATGCTTGTTGGATATCGCTTTAGTACTATATCCAAATATCAACTTCGATTTCACACTTTTATATGAAAAATCACCTAATGAATTTGTAAAGGTGGAAGTTTTCAGAGAACTTACACTTGTTATCTGAACGATGCTTTCGGGTATTATGCCGTAAAATGACAAAGCCGAATGAAGACTTATGTATGACGGTTTGTATATTTGATTTGCAAAGAAAAACAGATAGTCAGCTTTAGTCCTATATTCTGAAAATGTGTAGAATCCTTGCTTTAATGGAAGGATATATCCTTTCTTCTGCCAACGTGTGATATTGTTCCTGTCAAAATCCGGTAGTAGTGCTAATGCCTGATTTATATTGAAACATGCAAAATCAAATAACTTGTCCTTAAACTCTATGAAATTCATATCTATTTCTATATTTCTGCAAATATAGCGAATTATAGAAATAAAATAGGATGTTTGTAAAAAAAATCCTGCCCTCAATTATGAGAGCAGGATTAATATCATCTAAGCAATTTGCTCTTACTTACTGCAACACTTAGCTTCTACTTTTTCGTATCCATAAATCGCTGCATCGCCAAGCTCCTCCTCAATACGAAGAAGTTGGTTGTATTTTGCCATCCTGTCCGAACGACTCAATGAACCTGTCTTGATTTGTCCGCTGTTTGTAGCCACAGAGATGTCGGCAATTGTAGAATCCTCAGTCTCTCCCGAACGGTGTGAGGTTACCGATGTGTAGCCCGCACGGTGAGCCATCTCTATTGCGTTAAGAGTCTCCGTAAGTGTACCGATTTGGTTAACCTTGATAAGGATCGAATTGGCAGCTTTCAACTCGATACCTTTTTTAAGATAATCAACGTTGGTAACAAACAAATCATCACCTACTAACTGACATTTCTTTCCGATTTTTTCATTTAGAAGTACCCATCCGTCCCAATCGTTCTCATCACATCCGTCTTCGATAGAATCAATAGGATATTTTGCAACTAATTGAGCTAAAAAGTCAACTTGCTCCTGACGACTGCGTTTTGCTCCGCTGGCTCCTTCAAATTTGCTGTAATCGTAGGTGCCGTCGCTGTAAAACTCCGATGAAGCACAGTCTAGTGCAATAGAAACATCGCCACCGTCTTCTTTGCGACCTGCTTTGTATCCTGCTGCCTCGATAGCCTTGATGATACTTTCGAGTGCATCCTCAGTGCCGTCTAGTGCAGGGGCAAAACCTCCTTCGTCGCCAACGGCAGTGCTTAGATTGAGGTCGTGAAGCACTTTCTTCAATGAGTGGAATACTTCCGCTCCCATTCTAAGACCTTCTTTGAAAGATTTTGCTCCTACGGGGCGTATCATAAACTCCTGAAATGCAATAGGTGCATCAGAGTGAGAACCTCCGTTGATGATGTTCATCATCGGAACGGGAAGATGCTTCGCATTGGTACCTCCGATATATCTGTAAAGTGGAAGACCTAAACAATCTGCTGCTGCTTTTGCTACTGCCAAGGATACTCCAAGCATAGCGTTTGCGCCTAGCTTGCTTTTAGTCTTTGTGCCGTCAAGCTCCAAAAGAGTATTGTCGATTTCTACTTGGTTGGCGGCTTCCATGCCGATGATGTTCTCGGCGATGATGCCATTTACATTCTCTACTGCCTTTAAAACTCCTTTTCCAAGATAACGACTCTTGTCGCCGTCTCTCAATTCTAGTGCCTCGTGCTCACCGGTGGACGCTCCCGATGGAACTGCCGCTCTGCCAATTGCTCCACACTCTAAATGTACTTCAACTTCTACTGTTGGATTACCTCTTGAATCTAGGATTTCCCTTCCTATTACTTCTGTAATGATCATATTTGTAACTATTTGATATTTATATGTTTAAATACTGTGATTTCAAAACCAAGCAAAATTAGTCAAAAGCATTGAATTTACAAAGCGAAACAAATTAATAAAATGAAAACCTTATGTTTTGTTTTGGATATTTATTTGTAGACCCTCGCAAAAATGTGGTAACTTTGCAGTGAATACGCTTCAAAATTTGAGCAAATGAGAGTTGTACATACATTTGATAATATCAGCAAGTTGATTAGAGACGTAGCTGACAAGATAAAGAAGATAGTAGACGAGGCTGACGAGGCTGACGAGGCTTTGCACATAGCGCTGTCGGGTGGTTCTACTCCTCTAAGTCTGTTTCGGCTGCTTGGTGATGAGTATCGTAACTCGGTGGAATGGAGTAGAGTACACCTGTGGTGGGGCGATGAACGAATTGTACCGCCTTCGGATGATGAGAGTAATTATAAGCATGTAAATAAGCTGTTTATCAGTAAGATTGATATTCCTGCTCAAAATATTCACCGCATAAAAGGTGAGCTTAGTGCCAATGTTGCGTGTGCCGACCTCGAAAGCAATCTTCAATGTGATATGCCCGAAAAAGAGGGAATACCTCATTTTGATATTGTGCTTTTGGGAATGGGCGACGACGGACATACAGCTTCGATTTTTCCCGACCGCCTAGAGCTTCTCTCTTGCGATGAATTATGCATGGTGGCACATCATCCAATATCGGCACAAGAAAGGGTAACGCTGACAGGAAAAGTTATCAATCATGCTCAAAACGTGTGGTTTCTCGTTGCCGGACAAAACAAAAAAGAGAGAGTTAGAGAGATTTTTACAAACGACGAATTGGCAGAAAACCTGCCAGCTTATCATATTCTGCCAAAAGATGGTGAACTCGTGTGGTTCCTCGATAATGAGGCGGCTAGCGAGCTGTAGTTGATGATTTAAATACTGATTTATTATTATGCTGAATATTCCTTCGGGTATCCTTAGATACCGTTTTTTTATAATAGCTATCGTGTTGGCAATAACTGCTGTCATGGGCTTTTTTGCCACTCGTGTGGAGATGTCCTACGAAAATAAATCGCTTGTGCCTAAACAGGACGAGGCATATAAGAACTTTGAAGAGTTTCATAGAGTGTTCGGAGAGGAGGGGAGCGTAATGGTGATGGGCATCGAAGATAAGGACTTCTTTCAGCTCAAGCACTTCAACGCATGGAAGAAACTATCAGACGACATTAGCAAGGTCGAAGGTGTAGACAACGCCCTGTCAATACCCGATGCATACAATCTTGATAAAAATACACAGGATAGAAAGTTTGAAATAATAAAGGTCTTTCCTGATAATATTGATAATCAGCGACAACTAGACAGCTGCAAGGAGGTTTTCTTAAACCTTCCCATTTACGACGGTTTTGTTTACAATAAGGATGCTAATGTGTTTATGCTCGCCATAACTCTCGACGGCAAAGTGATGGCATCGAATGCTAGAGTAGACGTCGTGGCAGAGATAATGAAAATAGCCAAAGATTTTGAGAATAAGGAAAATATCACAATTCACTACTCCGGAATGCCTTATATTAAGGTTATTATGGCAGAGAAAATCAAAAAAGAAACCTACCTGTTTAGCTCCCTCGCCTTGCTGTTGTGTATAATATTCTTATTCGTATTTTTCCGCTCCTTTAAGGCAGTTATTTATCCGGTTATCATTGTGCTGATTTGTGTTGTCTGGTCGCTAGGACTGATGGGGCTGCTGCAATATAAAATAACGCTACTAACCTCGATGATACCGCCACTGTTGATTGTGATAGGTATGCCGAACTCAATATATATGCTGAATAAGTTTCACCATGAATATCGAGAACATCAAAATAAAATTAAGGCTCTATATAGGGTGATAACGAAGATTGGAAAGGCAACCCTGCTTACCAACCTGACAACTGCATGCGGATTTGCTACGTTTATGATTACTAAAAGTGCGATACTTATAGAATTTGGTATAGTGGCATCGCTGAGTATCTTCTCCTTATTTATCTTGTCGCTCGTGCTTATCCCGACTATATTCAGTTATGTGGAAGAACCAAGAGAGCGCCATATGAAACACCTTGATTACAAGAGTGTTAGTCTGATTGTGGAAAGAGTGTTTACCGTCTTAAAGCACCGTAGAAAAGTTGTGTTTATCGTATCTGTAATACTACTTGTGGTGGCAGGCTTCGGCTTGACACGTATGCAGTCAACAGGCTACATGGTTGACGACATTGAGGAAAGCGATATTATATACAAAGACCTGAAATTTTTCGAGAAAAACTTTGTCGGTCTCATGCCGATGGAAATTATTGTTGAGACCGAAAAGGCTAGGGGAGGAATGGATCTAAATACTTGGCAGAAATTAGATGCCTTCGATAATTATGTGGATGAAAATCCTGATATGGCAAAATCCTTGTCAATCCTAAATGCCGTAAAAATGGCAAGACAGGCATACTACAACGGACTTCCGAAGTATTATGGACTGCCAAATAGTTATGATAAAAATATGATATTGCCATACCTTGCAAAGGTAGGTGCAAGCAGTGCCAATGATGCAGGAAGCAATATAATGGATATGTTTATAGATTCGACTCGCTCGAAATTAAGATATTCGGTGAGGGTTAAAGATATTGGTGTCAAACCAATGGATGAGCTTTATAATGAGCTGAATACAAAGGCAGCCGAAATATTCCCGTCCGAACAATATAAGGTGATGATTACAGGCTCTAGTGTTATGTTTTTTGTCGGAATGAAGTATCTTATCTCAAATCTGATCCTTAGCTTGGGCTTGGCGATTGTTTTAATAGGTATTTTAATTGCCGTGATGTTTAAATCTCCGAAAATGATAGTCGTTTCGGTGCTTACGAATATATTTCCCCTCTTGCTCACCGCTGCTGTGATGGGCTACTTCAATATACCAATTAAAGCCTCTACAATACTAGTCTTTAGTATTGCATACGGAATTTCGGTAGATAACTCCATACACTTCCTCTCAAAATTCCGTCAGGATATGAAGATTACAGGTGGAAATACACTCTTGGCAATAAGAATGGCGTTGCGTGAAACAGGTGTCAGTATGATTTATACAGCAGTTGTTCTGTTCTTCGGCTTCTTTATTTTTAGCCTATCTAGCTTCGGCGGTACATCTGCTTTGGGTGTGTTAGTGTCTTTTACACTGCTTGTGGCTCTGCTTTGTAACCTGTTGCTGCTGCCGTCAATACTGATATTGACACGCAAGAAAAGCGAACTACTAAAAAAGTAAGGAATGACAAAAGATAGTTTGTTGAATACCTTTATTGAGAAACTTCCAAAAGCCGAATTGCATCTGCACATTGAAGGTACTCTCGAACCTGAGCTTATGCTGACATTGGCACAACGAAATAAGGTCGAAATAGGATATTCAAGCGTTGAGGACTTGAAAGAGGCGTATTCGTTTACTCAGCTTCAAGACTTCTTGGATATATACTATGCCGGAGCTGCTGTACTGCTGAAAGAGCAGGATTTCTATGATCTGACAATGGCATATTTGCAAAGAGCTAAGGAGCAAAATATTATACATGCCGAAATATTTTTCGACCCCCAAACCCATACCGACAGAGCTGTGCCTTTTAGTGAGATAATCGGAGGAATAAAAAAAGCTCTCGCCGAAGGGGAGAAAAATTTGGGGATAACAAGCAGACTGATAATGTGTTTTCTGCGACACCGCTCTGAAAAAGAGGCGTTTAAGGTCTTGGAAGAGGCTCTTCCTTATAAAAACGATATTGTTGCCGTAGGTCTTGATTCTTCCGAATTGGGAAATCCTCCATCGAAATTTGTCAATGTGTTTGCAAAAGCGAGAGAAGATGGCTTTAAAGTCGTTGCCCACGCCGGCGAAGAAGGAACGACTGAGTATATCCAAGAAGCTATAAATTTACTGAAAGTTGATAGAATTGACCATGGTAATGCTTCTATTGAAAACGAAGAAATGTTGCTGTTTCTGAAAGGAAAGCAAATACCTCTGACTCTCTGCCCACTATCAAATATCGCACTTTGTGTAATCGACGATATGAAGAAGCATCCCATAAAAGATATGTTGGATAGAGGACTGTTGGTTACGGTCAACTCTGACGACCCTGCATATTTTGGCGGATATGTGAACGAAAATTATAAGGCTCTTGCCGATGCATTTAGTCTGAGTAAGGCGGAACTCTTGCAGCTTGCCGAAAATTCTTTTAAAGCAAGTTTTCTGGATGCTACTCACAAGCAGAAGTATATTGATGCATTAAAGGTGTATGGCGAGACCTTTCCTACATCAATTGTTTGATAACTTTCATGGGTAAAAACATTTTGCTGCTGTCGGACAAATGCTCAAATCCGTACTTCTCGTAATAATCGGCAGCTTTACGACTAATTGGGTCAACAACAACAGCCATTGCTCCAATACTTTCTTCTGACAGTCTGTAACTTCGAAATAATGCGTCTAGTAAGAGATGTTCCCCAAGTCCTGTCCCCTTAACGCTAAGGTCTCTTGCCAACCTGCCGAGTAGGATAACTGGAGCATCATAGTTTTGCGGAACCTTCTTGATGTATTTGTCGGGGATTAGATGACGACCGAGACTCTCGCTGCTAAGTGTATAATAAGCAATTACATCTTGCTTCTCATTGACGGCAACATAGCAGACGGCTAATTTTCTTCTTATATCTTGATTTACTTGTGTTGTTATGTATCTAGTCAATGAAGGTTCTTCGCATTTAAAGTTAGCCCTGCTGTGATGTTTATCTAATAGTATAATAGATATTTTCATGAGCTTGTGGATTTGTACCTCTCTGCTGCATCAATTAAAGTCCTATTTGGTTTTTTATCTCCGAAAACTGCATCAAAGAATTTTTTGCGGTCTCTTTCGCTCACAATAATTTGTTGGTTTTTGGTAACTATTTCTTCGGCTCTAGCTTTTGCAGCTTCAATGATAAATCCGCTAAATGACTTAACTCCGCTTAGCTCTTGAGCCATTCTGAAAAGCTCTTTGTCCTGAGCTGATACCCGTATCTCGATACGCTCATTTTTTTTATTTAATTGCGACTCCATAAATTCTAATTTTTATACAAATGTACGGCATTATGCCGTATGCCGTAGGTTAAATGAAGATAAAAATGCAAAATCCTTGTTACTTTGTACAGTAAGATTGAATACAAGAAAACAATTTATTTTTGATAATTTCGTTTTAATATTTACATTTGCTGACCTTGAATATAGTTTTAGTATGAAATATCTATTGCTTGTTATTACTCAGTTTGTGGCACTTACGGCTTTTTCGCAAATACGCGAAAAGATGGTTTATTCTGCAAAATACTCTTTTGTGAAAGGTGGCGAAGCAGAACTTATTGTCGAAGATACGCTTTATCAGGGTAAGGCTCTTACCTGCTACGAAGTGAGAGGTCAATCGGTGGGCATGACAAAACTATTTTTTGATGCAAGGTACCTTTACGAAACAATCTTAGACGACAAAAATGTCATTCCTTATTTTCACCTTAGAGACGTAAAGGAAAATAGATATAAATTCCGCAATGAAACTACTTTTTATTACAACGAAGACTCTATTTGCAGTCAAAAATCCGGGTGTCGAGCTGTACCTCACGGAATGATGGATGCAATATCTCTTTTTGCCAAACTCCGACAAAAAGGATTTGTTGATACTCTAAAAGTAGGGGATAAATTCGATTTGAATATTTATCATGCCGATAAACATTTTAAAATGTCGTCGGTCTATTTGGGAAAGGAGACCATCAAAACCAAAATAGGAAAAAAAGAATGCTATGTTATCTCGCCGACTATTGACGAGAGCAAGTTGGTGTCGGATGCCGATGCTTTGAAGTTTTATGTTTCGGCTGATGAGGACAGAATTCCTGTAATTATGGAGCTGAAACTGACAATCGGAAAGGTAAGCGGCGAAGTGATATCATATACCAAGTATGATGCAAATGGTAATGTTGTCAAATAATAGAGGAACTTTTTTTATGCTGTTTGGGTTTGGAGGTGTAACATTTCAGAAGAGTCTTTGTCTTTAGTAGAAATTAGAATTAAAAAGAAGAATGATGAAGACGTTTACTCTAACAATTGTAATGCTCCTTGCAGGATTTACATTTGCAAAAGCACAAAAACTTGTGGTAATAACCGATGACTCAACGAAAATACAAAACTCTGCTAAGATTGTAGCATATTCCCAAACTTTTAGTGATGGAGATACTACTGTTGTTAGAATTGGTAGATTCTCAGTTCAGGTCAGTAATAAATACTCAAAAAGTGATGGAGAGGCTTCGAGAACAATAGTAAGATTTGATAGAGAGAGAAGAAATTCTGACAAATTCCGTGGGCACTGGGCGTCTGTGCAACTAGGTTTTAATGGATTTGCCAATGCCGATTATAGCATGTATGCTGCTGTACCTAAGGGAGTTCCTTCAGATTTTATGTCGCTTAACCAAGCTGCCTCGTGGGAGGTGAACCTAAACCCTTTGGAATGGAATATCTCTTTGAGCCGAAATAAAAAATTCGGAATAGTTACCGGAGCCGGAATATCGTGGAATAATTATAAATTCGACAATTCAGTTACGATAGACAAAAATGATGATGGGATTATCTACCCGATTGACATAGAGGAGAATAATTATCGTAAATCAAAACTAATGCTGACCTATCTTGCCGTACCTTTATTGTTCGAATATCAATTTCCAATAAACAGTGGCAAGAGCTATCTTTTTGTAAATGCTGGAGTTGTGGGAGAGTTTAATCTTGGGTCGCGCACTAAGGTGAAGAATGATAACGATAAATTGAAAGACCGGGGGAGTTTTAATATAGAACCGTTTAAATGTTCGGCAATGGTGCAAATAGGAGGAAACGACTTTGCTGTATATGCCAAATACGGTTTGACAAGAGTGTTTAAATCAGGGCAAGGACCGGAGCTGACTCCTTTTAGTATCGGAATTAGTATTGGGAATTTATGGTGACAGAAAACATCATAAAAGAATGAATAGAGAAAATGGATTGAATGAATAAGCTTATTTTTATGATTGTAGCGCTTTTGTTTTCTGAAAAAATAGAGGCACAAGTGGGCGAAATAATCGCTGACACTACCATAGTGAAGAATACTGTGAGTGAAGATCAGAAGGTCAAAGAGTTTTATATAAACGAAGATACAAGCAAACAAATTAGAATTGGCAACTTTTCGATCAATGTCAGTAAAAAAGAAGACAATAGAAGATATAAAAAAGACAAGTCGAGGAGAGTAGTGTATTACAAATTCCAAGGACATTGGGCTTCTTTTCAGATAGGAACAAATGGTTTTGCAAATTCGGACTATAGCATGTATTCGGATATGTCGAAAGATCTGCCTGCCAACTTTATGACCCCTGAGCTGCGGTATTCGCGCGAAATTAATGTGAACCTACCTGAGTTGAACGTCTCTTTGGATAAAAATTGCAGGTTTGGAATGGTTACAGGAATGGGAATTACATGGAACAATTATAGGTTCGACAGCCCGATTAGTATAGACAAGAATGACGATGGAATTATTTATCCATTTAGAGTTGGCAAATACTACCGTAAATCGAAACTGACGCTGACTTATATCACCGTACCTCTGCTATTCGAATATGTATTTCCGATTAACTACGGCAGGGCTAAAATGTTTGTTAATGCCGGAGTGGTGGGAGAAGTTAATATTGGCTCGCATACCAAAATAAAGACTGACGAAGATAAAACCAAAGATAGAGGCAGTTTTGCTATTGAGCCTTTTAAACTTTCGGGAATGGTTCAATTTGGAGGAAATCAGATGTGGATTTATGCAAAATACGGTCTTACAAATGTATTTAAACATGGCAGCGGACCTGAACTAACCCCGTTTAGCGTGGGTGTATGCTTCCTAAACTTTTGGGATTTTGGAACTTTCAGTTGGTAGAAAGCAAAAGAGCAAGCCTATTTATTTTTAGACCTGCTCTTTTTCAGTGATTCTAAGATGCGTTTATTCAACTACAACATCAAATATTTTAGCATCGCTTGACACAGAGTCGCCTTCGCTGACGAATATGCTGTTAACTGTGCCATCGTAGTTTGAAACAATATCATTCTCCATTTTCATGGCTTCCAACACTGCAACCGTTTGCCCTTTGCTGATTTTGTCGCCCTGCTGTACGCGTATGGCAAGTACTCTGCCTGGCATGGGAGACGCTACATTTTTCGTGTTTGCATTTGTAGCTGTGCTTGTCGGCGCAGTGGTGGCATCGCTTGAACCGTTTGTAATAGGCTCGGCAACAATGTCCATAATCGGAGCATCGGCAGCTAAAGATTCACCCTCTTTGGCTATGAGTATGTTTACATAGCCCGAATGCGGAGTGGTGATGCTGTTTTCCATCTTCATCGCCTCTAATATTGCAACTGCTTGCTTAGCTTCGACTTTGTCGCCCGATTTTACCAAAAATTGTACAACTCTTCCCGGCATCGGAACCGTAACCTTTTTACCAATGATTTTTGTTTCTGCTGTCTTTGTTTCGTCTTTAGCTTTCTCGGCGACTGGGGCTGATGCCTGCTTGGCTTCCCATGCAGCTTTTTTTACTCCTTGCAAATAGCCTTTTGCAACCATCGGGAATAATTCCAATAGCAATATTTCTTCTTCGTTCTCAGCAAGTTTCACGCCACCACAATCTTCAAGAATAGGATTATCCTGCATCTTGTATGTCGATGTGTCAAAATCACGCTTATCGGAGTGCCCGCATATTTGCTCGCGAAATTCGGGCTTAATCTCAATAGGTGTCTCTCCATACTCTCCTTTCACTAGGCTCTTGAACTGGTTAGAAACATTACTGTACATTGCCAAACCTTTTTTGATGTCCATAGCACAGTTTACTGCTTGTGCACCAACTATCTGGCTTGTAGGTGTTACCAAAGGTGGCAGACCTGCATCCATACGTACTTTTGGAATGAGCTTCATGGCATCTTCCAAAATATCTTCCGACTTCAATGCTTTTAGCTGTGCTACCATGTTGGTGTACATGCCTCCGGGTATCTCGGCTTTCTTCACCAATTCATTTGGTTTCGGGAAGTTGAAGTAGTCCATAATCTGCTGACAAGCAGTTAGTAATGCTTTTTCGTCATTCTTCTTAATCGCCTGTATTGCATTGTCAAATTCGGCATCAATATTCTCGGGTAAAGCAGCCGTCAAAGGATTAAATGGATTTGGATATTGCTTAACTCCGTCTACATCTGCTAGCTCCTTGCGTATCTCCAATAGCTCTTTGTTGATTTTTGCAACAGCTTCCATATTGACATCCATTTCAATGCCCAATTTCTTTGCAAAAATGTATATCAACTCAATTGCCGGTGCAGCAGGACCTCCTGAGAAATTCCATATATTCGTGTCTACAATATCCACACCTGCCATGATTGACGACAGTACAGAAGCTAGTCCGTAGCCAGGAGTACAGTGTGTGTGGAAGTCAACCGGGATATTCAAATTCTTTTTGAAATCGGTAACCAACTTATAAACCCTTGCAGGAGGAATAAGACCACTCATGTCCTTGATGGTAATCATATCCGCACCTAGTTTTTCAAGCTCTATCGCCTTGTTCAAAAAATATTGGTCGGTAAATACCTTCGCTTGTCCTTTTTCTTTCTTGCCCAACATCCCTGCAAGCCCTTTTTTCTTGGCAGGTGTAGGATAGTCGGGGTCTATAGTGTAGCAAACTGCACAGTCGGCAATTCCTCCGTGTTGCTTCACGTATTTGATTGTCGATTTGACATTGTTGATGTCGTTCAGAGCATCGAATATACGCATAATCCCTAAGCCCGAATTGATAGCATTCTTGCAGAAACCATCAATGATCTCATCAGTGTAGGGAGTGTAGCCAAAGAGATTACGACCCCTCGATAAAGCCGTGAGTTTACTAGCCTCACCTACTGCTTTCTTAATTGATTGTAGTCGCGTCCATGGGTTCTCATTCAGATAGCGCATCACAGAATCGGGAACGGCTCCGCCCCAAACTTCCATCGCATAAAAATTCGCATCCTTGTAGAATGGAAGAACTCTATCTATCTGTTCTTGTTTCATTCTGGTGGCAAACAGTGATTGTTGACCATCCCTTAGCGTTAAATCGCGAATTAATAACTTTCTAGCCATGCCTTTTGCAATTTTATTGTTTAATAGAATTAATAACTGAACAAAAGTAGCCTATCATCCTAATATATAAGGGACTAACTTGTCCTTTTTTGAGGGCTTTGCATAGTTTAAATAATAGTTTTGTTACAAATAAGAAATATTGCTTCTGCTTTGCAAGCCTTTTTCCTTAATTTTCTAGTATTTAGATGTTTTAGACGTTTGAAAAGTTAATACAAAATTAATACTCGAAAGGCAACATTTGGAAATCTTGTTAACTTTTCAGCCAAAATACGCAAGCATGCTTGACACTAAGGCATCGCAAGTAGCACCAAGAGGAGACAGGGATACAAGCAATATGCCGTAAGCTATAAGCAAACAGCCTTTATTTAGAAATACAAGAACGTCATTGCGAGGAGCCGGCGACGGCAGTCTCCTATAACAAAGAGCAGATTGCCACGCTGCACTCGCAATAACGACAACATGTAGATACTACGATATTACAAAGCTATGATGTGGGCTGTTTATGGCTGCAAGCCATAATTAGTTCAGCCCATGGCAACGCCGTGGGGAAAGACACACCACTAAACCCGTAAGGTTACGGATTGCAGGATGATGATATACATGAAGAATAAAAATTAATAATGAAAGATGCGAACCACCTCGTCTGCGGCACCCCATCTCCACGAGGAGGGAATTAATAAACTCTAAGTCATACGGATTATTTAATTATCTAGTTATAAAGTCTTTAAACAGTTTGGATGCTTCATCATCTTACTTTTTTCTCCCTCGTAAACGATAAAGCAATTTTGGGAAACAAAACCATCGGCAGAATAGAACCTATTGCTAGGCAGGATAGGGTAGTAAAGCTTATCAGAGCATTGGATATAAACAAATCAAGATATTTGACTTTTTCCATAGGTTCGCCCATGTTCTGCAAAAAGGAAATAAGCGAGAATATTGTGTTGTAGGCAAATTTTCCCGGTATCATCGGCAATAGAGCAGGAATAAATAGTACCGTACGAGGAACTCGGCTCAGCCATGCAAAATACAGACTCACAAAACCGATGACACATGAGCCGGCTAGCGAGGCGGAGCTTATGTCAATATCGGCATATTCCATCAAGCAAAAACGGCAGGCGTGTCCTAATGCAGCAAGAATACCAATATATTTAAACACTCGTGTGGGTGGATTCGATATTGCTCCAAAGCCAATCCCTGCAATGGCGGCAAATAGTGCATCTGTCAGTATATCTATAGTAATCATAATAAGCTGCTTTTTACAATTAACAAGGTGATAGACAGTCCGATGGAGAAGCATATTATCCACAGAGTCGCTTGTGTAAGACGGGCAATGCCTGCTAGGGTATGGCTCTCGACAATATCAATAATTCCGTTGATAAGCGGAACTCCCGGTACTAAGAACAAGACGCTGGTAGCTAGGGCAATATCGGAGGTGGTGTCGAAAAGTGTTGCTGCCGACGCTCCGAAGGATGCCACAAATGCCGTTACTCCTATGATAATGTAGTTGTTGACCCTTGTTTTGTGGAGCTGTTGTCTTACAAAAAAGGCTAGGGCAGTGGCACAGAATACGATGAAAACAGATAGCCAATCGCCACCAAAGAGCTTGCAAAACGAAGCATTGGCAGCACTCGCAAGTAAGAGTACAGAAAAGGGCTTTATGCGTGGTTTGCTGATTATCTCCTCATATCTTCGTTTTAGCTCTTCGAAAGGGAGTTTGTCGTCATAGCAAGCCCAACTTAGCGCACTCAGCCTTGAATTATGCTCAAAATTGATGGGTTTATGACCGATTATGTCTAAGTCCATGTAGGTGCTTTTGCTTTGCTCGTCCCTGATTGACAGGGTGAGGCTCTTACTTAAAATGATGATTTTAACATTGTAACCATAGGATTCGCCAACACGCCTGACGATACGCACAACTCGTGAAGTGTGTACGCCACTTGCCATCATGTGGGAGGCATATTCTTTTAAAAAATCGCCTAAGATCTGTATGTCTATCGCCTTGTTTTCCAATCTCTTATATTGTTATTTTTGTTTGTATGCTTGTTTTAAATAAATGATTTAAAAACTTATTGTGCTACTGTCTTATTTAGTTTCACAGAGCAAGTGCTTGTATCAAAACTCACAGATTTGTTGCTAAATAGTCGTTCGATGTGTCCGCTTTGTGTCATTTCTCTTGTTGGCAGATGATGGAGTTTTGGCGAATCTATTAATGCTACAGAGTTGCACATTGTAAGAGCTATGTCTAGTTCGTGGGTAGAAAACATTATGCATTTATTTTCCTTGTGGGCTAGCTCTCGGAGCAAGGTGCATAGTTCGTAGCGGTTGGGCAGGTCGAGGAAAGATGTTGGCTCGTCGAGCAGAATAATCGGCGTGTCTTGCGCCAATGCACGAGCTATCATAATGCGTTGACATTCGCCGTCGGACATCTTGTTCATACTCTTTTCTGTATAGCCAGTCATGCCTACTAGCTCTAATGATTTATGTACAATCTCGCTGTCTTGCTTTTGCATCCTGCCTATCCAATTGGTGTAGGGAGCTCTGCCAAGGGCTACCACATCTTGACAACAAAGATTTGCAATGCGCACTCGCTCGGTTGTTACGAAGGCTGTCGTTTTTGCCTGTTGTTGCGATGTCATTAGAGACAGCTCCTGTCCGTTCAGTATTATAGAGCCTTGCGATATGTTGTGGAGTCCCGATATTGCTCGTAGCAATGTAGACTTGCCTGTGCCGTTGCGCCCTAGAAGTGCAATTAGCTCTCCACTTGGCATCGTTGCAGATATATTGTCGAGTAGTATATGCCTGCCGTATCCTATGCTTATGTTTTGCAGATTTATCATATTCAAGCGATGCTTTTATTTCTTATAACTACCCACACTACAATAGGAATGCCTAACAATGCGCATATTGAGTTTATCGGCAAGGTCAACATCTTTGAAATTATATCGCATAGCAACATCACTACTGCTCCGATAAGTGCTACTCCGGGCATGAGTATTCGATGATCGGCATTGGCAAACACCAAACGAGCAAGGTGTGGAACGGCTAGACCCACAAAGCCGATAGGTCCACAGAACGCAGTTACTGTCCCGGCAAGCAGTGTTGTCGATAAAAATATTATTAGCCTAGACTTGCCGATGTTTACGCCTGTCGTGCGGGCATAGTTCTCTCCAAGTAGCAATAAATTCAAAGGTTTGATAATGTATATTGATAGTAGTAAACCTACAACAAGCGCAGGAATTAATAGCATAAGTTGTGTTTGTGTTATATCTCCCAATGACCCCATTGTCCAAATAACAAAGGCTTTAAGCGAGGATTCATCACTCATGTATTGCAATATCTGAACTATTGCACTTACTCCCGAGCCAAACATCATTCCCAAGATAAGAATTACCATTATGTCTTTGATCCTGCGGCTTACTGCTGCTATTGTTATTAGCACAATCGCCGCTCCTGCCCATGCCGCTCCTGCTAAGCCAATTGTTGAGAAAATAGCATTGCCGGTCAAGCCTAATATAGGTGCGCCTAGTATAAACAGTGCTACACCAAAGCTAGCACCCGAACTAATCCCTAATACATATGGTCCTGCCAATGGATTGCGAAAAAGAGTTTGCATTTGCAAGCCACTCACCGACAGGGCTGCACCTACCGCCAATGCTGCAACAGCCTTTAGCAAACGGATGTTCAAAATAATCTTCTTCGTGATGTCTGGACAATCGCCTCCGCTCAACGCCGCCCATACATCAGACAGTGGAATGTTACTCGTCCCGGTAGCCATGTCAACAGCAAACAAGACTATAATTAGTATTGCTAAAATTACGAAAATAACAGTTGTAGGTAATCTCATTCAGCGAAGTTAGTGAAGTTTGAGGTAATAATAAAAATCATCAGAGATAATTTCAGGATGAAAAATCTTTGTCAAATCCCGCAATATCAAATCGGGATTGACAACCCCCGATTCCCAAAAATCATTACCCCCCGATGGATTTATTCGCTTTGTGCTGTTGTATATCTGCCCTGCTACTACACAAGGCGCATCTGCAAATTTCGGATAAGCTGTTTTAAACTCTTCCAAGGAGGATAGACCTCCAACATTAATCCAGACATCGGCTTGCTGTGTCAAGAAGTAGGCTTCTTCCAAATCAATAGCTAAAGAGCTTGTCGAGGTGTTTTTATCGTAGAGATACTCTCCGCCAGCATCAGCGATGAGCCTAGCCATATAACTCGCAGTTGAGGGCATAAACCACGAATCGCCGTAGGGAGCATTGAGCATTACTGTGGGCTTGTCGGAGTTCGCCGCTGCTGCTTGCGCCTTTAGCTTGTTGTACCTCGTCGGGATGTCCTTGAAATACTCCTCGCCATCTGTCCTCTTGCCGATAAGCTCAGATACTGCCACTAGCCATTCGGCTTTGCCCAAAGGCGATTCTTCCAAATACTCCCCAATATAAATAAAAGGAATATCCAATTCCCGCAATTTTGGCTCCATCGTACTCGCCCCTCTTACTCCATAAAGTAGAACCAAATCAGGCGATATGCCAACTAGCTTCTCGTAGTCGATGCCTCCATCGTAGCCAACATCAGCAATAGAATCGGTGTGTGATGAAATATATTTATTTGAGATAAAATCAATCCCTGACACTCCAACTACATATTTAACAGCTCCCGCAGCATCAAGCATCGCAACATGAGAACTAGACATGCAGACAATGCGCTTTGCATCGCCCTTGATGACTTGTCCGCTAAAGCCTTGTGGTACACGCTCGCCATTGCGAGCAATGAACAATTGGGTCTTGATGTTTTCTGCTCCCTGCCATGGCTTATGTACTTCTAATATCGTGCTTTGCATGCCTTTGGCTCCGACAAGCTCAAAGCCCAATGCATATTGGGGATTGTACTTCTTGATGTTAAAATCTTCTGTTGACGATTGCTTGCCTACGCATGCTGCAAGCATCACTAGCATTACTAGTATTGCGAGGGCTTGTTGTGTTCGTTTCATTTTTTTTATTTATCCCCTGCATGTCACGGGCGGGGTGGTCTATACTTCGTTTTTGAGACACACAGAAGTGCGTCTTTACTTCATAATTCACCATTAAGTGCTGTATTGGGGAAAATTGCAAAAGTCGCTAAGGATACAAGGCGTATGTTCTTGTTTCTGTGTCCTTTAGCTCTATCTCCCGAAAGCCTTAAAACTAATCAATAATATTGGCAGGTTTTCTGACTTACTCCATCTCCAAAGTTCCCTTCCCATTCCTTGTCGAACAGTGGTGTTGAGTGTTGTTTGGAGACCTTGATAGAGCTTACAGCAGCGGGTCTGTTCAGGATTTTCACCTGATTCCCTTTTCACCTGATTCTCCAAAAGAAGAAACTGGCACCAAAATCAGCACAAAGATAAGTTTTTTTGTTCGTTCTGTGGCATAATTGTAAAAAACAGTTTGTCAGTCAATTACTATTCCGGATTGAAAATTAATGTGTAGAAATGCCGAAATATTCGTACCTTGCAAGCTCTTTTGAAATCAAAATAAATAAGTTTTTTAAGACATGACAAGTACGCAACAACGAAAAGAATTGCAAGCTCAAATCTGGAAAATTGCGAATGAAGTGCGTGGCACGGTCGATGGGTGGGATTTCAAGCAATTTGTGCTGGGAACACTGTTCTATCGTTTCATCAGCGAGAATTTTACCAATCATATCGAGGCAGGCGATGATAGCATTGACTATGCCGCCATGTCTGATGATGTGATAAGTCCCGAAATAAAGGAAGATGCCATAAAAACAAAAGGCTATTTTATATACCCGTCTCAGCTTTTTGTAAATATTGCTAAAAATGCCAATACCAACCAAAATCTGAATACCGACTTAGCCGTAATTTTCTCTGCCATTGAAAGTTCTGCCATCGGTTTTGATTCAGAAAATGATATTAAAGGATTGTTTGCCGACTTCGATACGACTAGCAACAGGTTGGGCAACACGGTGGCTGACAAAAACAGCACGCTGACCAAAGTGCTAAAGGGAGTAGAAGGATTGAAATTTGGTAATTTTGAAAATAATCAAATCGACCTCTTTGGCGATGCCTACGAATTTCTAATCTCCAACTATGCCGCGAACGCCGGTAAATCGGGTGGTGAGTTCTTCACGCCTCAAAGCGTATCAAAACTCATTGCTCAGCTTGCAATGTACAAACAAACTACCGTAAACAAGATTTACGACCCTGCCTGTGGTTCGGGTTCCTTGCTTCTGCAAGCCAAAAAACACTTCGATGCCCATATCATTCAAGATGGTTTCTACGGGCAGGAGAGTAACCACACTACCTACAACCTTGCCCGCATGAATATGTTTTTGCATAATGTGAACTACGACAAGTTTCAGATTTCATTGGGAGACACTCTGATTGACCCTAAGTTTGGCTATGATAAACCTTTTGATGCCATCGTTTCTAATCCGCCCTATTCGGTGAAGTGGGTGGGCAGCGACGACCCTACGCTCATCAACGACGACCGCTTTGCTCCTGCTGGTGTGCTCGCCCCGATATCGAAAGCCGATTTTGCTTTTGTGCTGCATGCGCTGAGCTACCTTTCGGGCAAAGGACGTGCAGCGCTGGTTTGCTTTCCCGGTATCTTCTATCGTGGGGGGGCAGAGCAGAAAATCATAAAGTATCTTGTTGATAATAACTTTGTGGAAACGGTTATCTCCCTAGCTCCAAACCTTTTCTTCGGCACTTCCATTGCCGGGAATATCTTGTTGCTGTCGAAGCATAAAACCGATACTAAAACGCAGTTTATCGACGTTAGTGGCGATGATTTCTTTAAGAAAGAAACCAACAATAACGTGCTGCTCGACAAACATATAGAAAGGATTATCGAGATGTTCGGCAACAAAAAAGAAGTAGAGCATATTGCCACAAGCAGAGATAATACTGAGATTGCCGAAAATGATTACAACCTTTCGGTGAGCTCGTATGTAGAGCCAAAAGATACGAGAGAGGTGATTGATATTAAAGTG
>JBKEAJ010000088.1:0-36445 GCA_047972135.1 Bacteroidales bacterium
ACCATAAATGCGATGTACACGCCCACAATAAGCCACAGCCTTTCTTTTATTGTTCCCCCGATAGCTATTCCATTGAGAACAAAAGCTCCATCGTCATAAACGAAGTGAGTGACTTTATTATGCAACACAAATGACAATAACTCTATGAGGTTCATTGTGGCAAATACCAATAAGGCTTTACCGAATGCCGAAACATGCATTTTGACATTTCTCAATAAATCACAATATAAATGCATCTTACCATCTTCTTTCATATGAATCTTCAATTTTTGGTATACAATCAAATCCCGCGGGGAGATACGTTTTCCCCGATTCAAAACAATCACAATCAAAAGTGACACTCCAGCCTCCATTTGAAACTTGAGCTTCAAGACAACATAAAACTATACGAAGGTGAGGAAGGGTAAATATCTCCATCTAATGCATAGAGTGCCCCCTCATCTCCAGACTGCAATTCTCTAAAATCAAACCTTTCCACAACTCCGGAGTTGATAAAGTGCTCTTGATACGCTTTTGATTTAAAAACAACCATGTTCTCATCAACACTTTCATCTAAAGATGACTCATTCGAACAGGAACAAACAAACAAACAAATTTTTCATAATTCTATATATTTGATTAAGCCTACTCTCTTATTTTGTGTCGTTTTTTAGCTCACCCGACATTCATATTGCAATACGAATGCAAATATACGCTTTTCATTCCAATTATCAAAATAATGCCCAAATTTCATAACATATAATGACAATTTCTTCCGAATTTGTAGCACTATCATAAATACAAATTTGACAGCGCTACAAATTATATCCTTTTTTAATACTTGTCTCGCATATAAAAAGTATATACCTTTGTGGTAGTATTATAAGCTGGCAGCTAAAAAAATAAATGGATGAAAACTGTATCATTGAAAATTGACGAATCTATTTTTGGAGAAACAGAAAAGATTCTTTCAAAAATCAAAAAGTCTCGTAACAGATATATAAATGAAGCGATTAACTCCTACAATAAACTCCATCGTCAACAAATCCTTGAAGACAAATTAAGGAAAGAATCTAGGATAGTACGTGATGAATCAATGTCTGTTTTAAAAGAATTTGAGAATATAGATTATGCTGATTAAACAATACGAAATATGGATTGCCGATTTGAATCCCCAGATAGGAACCGAGTCAGGCAAAACACGACCTGTCCTGATTATTCAGTCTGACCTACTAAACAAAGTATCTCACCCGTCCACTCTGATATGCCCGATTACATCAAATGTGATAAAAGACACTGAGATTTTGAGGGTTCATTTAAAGCGAGGTACAGCGAACCTAGACAATAATTGTGATATTATGATTGAGCAAATTAGAGCTATTGATAATAAACGACTAGTAAAGCGAATCGGACATTTACAGAAAGACGCAATCGAACAAGTAAGGGAAAATGTACGAATTGTATTAAATCTTGAATAACAACATAAAACAAAGAACAATAAAAAGAAGTCGACAACAGTGAATAAAGAAATAATAAACAAACTAGCTCTTCTATTCGAGGAGTGGAGCGGCGACAAAGCTCTGAATTTTGATTTAGTCCCGCCCTCAGGCTCTAACCGTCAGTACATTAGAATAAGTAATAATAGTCATCGGGCTGTCGGAGCATACAATTCTGACATGAAGGAAAACAAAGCATTCATTCATTTCTCGGAAGCAATAAGAACCACAGGTCTACCTGTTCCCCAAGTGTTTAGCCAGGATTTGGAAAATCATATCTACCTTGTTGAAGACCTCGGATATACAACACTTTTCGACCATCTGACCCAACAACGAGTAGGCAGAGACTTCCCTAATGACCTCGTAGAATGCTACAAAAAAGTGCTTTCACTACTGCCTACCCTACAAATCGACACTTGCAAACACATCGACTTCTCATTCTGCTACCCTCGCAACGCTTTCGACAAACAGTCTATACTGTGGGATTTAAGCTATTTCAAATACTACTTCTTGAAGCTCGCAGGCATTCCTTTTGATGAGCAAGAACTCGAAAACGACTTTGAAACCTTTAGTAAGTATCTGCTTGAAGCCGACCACAACTATTTCTTGTTCAGAGATTTCCAGTCGCGAAACGTAATGCTAGACAGTCAAAACAATCCATATTTCATTGATTATCAAGGAGGACGAAGAGGAGCATTGCAGTACGACGTAGCGTCACTACTCTTTGACGGGAAAGCCGACATCCCCCAAAAAACAAGGGACGAGCTGCTGGAATTTTATCTTGACAAACTATCAGAAGAAATCAATGTCGATAAAGAGCAATTTAAGAAATACTATCAGGGATATGTGCTTGTGAGGATTATGCAGGCAATGGGGGCATACGGCTATCGTGGTTTCTTTGAACAAAAAGCCCACTTCCTGCAAAGTATCCCTTATGCCATTACAAATATTGAGCATATACTCAACAATTGGGAAATAGATGCAAAACTACCTCATCTTAAAAGGGTTTTGTCTAAACTAAAGGTCTCGGAAAAGCTGAAAGAGATTAGTCAACAACAAAAGTTGCATGTCAGAATATTTAGTTTTTCATACCGCAAGGGTGTCCCTAAAGATAAGCACGGCAACGGTGGAGGCTTTGTATTCGACTGTCGGGCTATAAAAAATCCGGGCATGTTTGACGAATACAAAAAGCTGTCGGGACGAGATAAACCAGTGAGAGAGTACCTTGACAATCGCACCAATATAGACGACTTCTTAGCTAATATTTTTGGCTTAATAAGTCTGTCTGTTGAGCAATATAACATAAAGAAATACACTGACCTCTCGGTATACTTCGGGTGTACAGGTGGACAGCACCGTTCAGTGTACTCGGCAGAGGCTTTGACAAAGTACATAAACAAGAAATTTCCCGATATCGAGGTGTCGCTAGCTCATCTTGAGCAAGAAAACTGGAGAAAATAAAACAAGGTATGATTGCAATGATACTTGCGGCAGGTCTCGGCACACGCCTATACCCCTATACGGCAGATAAGCCGAAAGCCCTCGTCGAGCTTAACTCAAAACCTCTAATAAAGCACGTAATCGAACATCTTGCAAATTACGGCTACAACGAATTTGTGGTAAACATTCATCACTTCGGAGAACAAATAATCAAGTATCTGAAGCAAAAGGAGTTCAATGATTATAAAATTCATATATCCGACGAGAGAGAACTTCTGCTGAACACCGGAGGCGCAGTGTGGAAAGCTAAAGATATTCTACTGAAACACAAGGATATATTAGTTATTAATACTGATATTATATCGAATATAGACTTGGAATTGTTAAAACAGTATCACGATGATAAACAGGGCATCGCAACGCTGGCAGTACGAAATAGAGAGACTCAAAGATATTTGCTGTTCGACAAGGACATGAGGCTGATTGCTTGGAAAAATGCTAAAACAAAGGAATATAAATGGGGCGATTCTGCCGCAAAGCAAAATATTTACAGCGAGTTACCTTTTTCGGGAATACAAATCATAACAAAGCAATACCTAGAAAAGATGACTCGCAGCGGAGCATTTTCGTCTATCGACCAATACCTAGATTTGTGTGGACAAGAAAAAATTTATGGTTATGTGGACGATGCTTCAATGTGGTCGGACATTGGGAAAGTCGATGAACTGGAGAGAATGGAAACACTTTACAAAGGAAAATCCCCATCATCGTCGTCTTTCTGAGACTCCATCTCTATTAGGAATAGAGCATTTTGTGCGGCATTTTGCTGAGCTTCTTTTTTTGATGAACCCTGCCCCTTACCTTTTTCTTTGTCGTCGATAACAATAGTACAACTAAAAGTAGTTCTACGACCTTTCGCAGCCCCCTCATCAGTGTCGAACTTTATTTCCTTTTTACACTTCTGCCCCCACTCGATGAGTATGCTTTTAAAATTACTCCTGCTCGACGACACATCATCAAAATCAAGATGCTTATCGTAAATCCTTTTAATAATTATGTTGCGAGTTTTATTGTAACCCTTATCAAGATAAATCGCACCAATTATTGCCTCTAGGGCATCACCATACACGCTGGAGTCAGGATGGATGCGGATACTCGCAACAATAAAATTGTGAAGTCCAATTTTCTCGGCAAGCTCCGACAACATAGACCTGTTGACAAGCTTAGCACGCAACATAGTGAGAAAACCTTCGTCTTCGAGAGGATATCGGTTAAATAGAAAATCTGCTATTACTGAGCTGAGAACAGCATCACCCAAATACTCCAAACGCTCGTTGTTCACACTCTGCCCAAATACTCCTGTTTTTGAAGCAGACTTATGCAGAAGTGCTAATTTATAGAGCTTTATCTTCTTGGGCTTTATTCCGAATTGCTGCCTCATAAAGCTACGAAACTCCTTACTATTGCTAGCAAAGAGTTTCGTATTATTAAATAATTTGTTTGCCACAATATTATTCAAATCTTTTTAAAACAACAGTCGTATTATGACCTCCAAATCCAAAGGTATTGCTCATAGCATATTTAATATCACGCTTCTGAGCTTTATTAAATGTGAAGTTCAACTTATTGTCAATCTCATCATCATCAGTAAAATGATTGATGGTCGGAGGAATTATACCATCGCGCAAAGCTAGTAAGGTTGCTATTGCCTCTACAGCTCCTGCACCGCCCAAAAGATGTCCTATCATAGATTTGGTAGAACTGATGTTAAGCTTATAGGCGTGCTCGCCAAACACTTGTTTGATTGCTCTAGGCTCTGCAATATCACCAAGACCAGTGGAGGTTCCGTGAACATTGATATAATCAATATCCTCATGCTTGATACCTGCATCCGCAATTGCGTTGTTGAGTGCAATCTCTACTCCTATACCGTCGGGATGTGGGGCTGTTATGTGATATGCATCCGAAGACAGACCTGCTCCCACTACTTCTCCATAAATAGTTGCACCTCTGTTAAGAGCATGCTCATATTCTTCAACTATCAAACTTGCTGCACCTTCTCCAATAACAAAACCATCCCTGTCCTTATCAAAAGGTCTGGATGCAGTTTGTGGATCGTCATTGCGTGTCGAGAGTGCATGCATCGCATTAAAACCACCAACACCAACAGGATTCACAGCTGCTTCAGCACCTCCGGTGATGAACAAATCTGCTTTGCCTAAACGAATGTAGTGGAAAGCCTCAATCAGAGCATTGTTACTCGATGCACATGCAGTAACTGTCGAGAAACTAGGTCCCATAAAACCATACTTCATTGATATCAGTCCTCCTGCAATGTTGATAATCATCTTGGGAATGAAGAAAGGCGAAAGACGTGGCTTCTCAACATCCATACCTATTACCTCCGAGCGGAATGTTTCCAAACCTCCAATTCCCGTACCCCATATTACTCCACAGCGTGTAAGGTCTAGTTTTTCCAAATTTAATTTGGCATCTTCCACTGCTTGTGCTGTCGAGGCCATAGCATATTGAGTAAAGAGATCCATTTTACGGACCTCTTTTCTATCTTCTATGTAATCTTCAGGATTAAATCCTTTAACCTCACAAGCAAATTGCGTCTTGTATTGAGATGCGTCGAACTTTGTTATAAGTCCGGCGCCACTCTTGCCACTCTTTAGCCCTTCCCAATATTCCGCAATGGAATTACCAAGTGGATTTACCGTGCCTAAGCCTGTTATTACCACTCTTTTAATTTCCATCAGAATAAATTTAAGTTATTACTTTGAGTTGCTCTCAATGTAAGAAATTGCGTCTCCTACTGTTCCCAATTTTTCGGCCTGATCGTCAGGAATCGTTACGTTAAACTCTTTCTCAAGTTCCATGATTAATTCTACCGTGTCTAGTGAATCTGCTCCTAGATCATTTGTGAAAGAAGCTTCATTTGTAACTTCACTTGCGTCAACGCCTAATTTGTCAACAATAATAGCTTTTACTTTTTCTGTAATTTCAGACATAATAAATTCGCTTTCGTTATTACTAATTTTTACAGTGCAAATTAAAGGATTATTTTTTATTCGGAAATAGCTAGTTACAATCTCTTTACGTTTTGGACACTATTAAGTAAATTACTTCTCGTTTTTTTTCGAACACCACGCAATAAAAGTCGAAAACAAATACCCCTCAAAACACTAATCAGCTGAATATGCGAATATTATAAAAAGAGCATACTGAAAAACATCTTGCGTACCTATGTAGAAAAAAAATAGTATTTTTGTCTCAAAATTTAGTTATATGTTGAAGAAAATATTAGCAATATCAGGCGAACCAGGGCTTTTCAAAGCAGTTGGTGAAACTAGAAACGGGATAGTAGTAGAATCTCTGATAACTGGCAAGAAGATGCCTGTTAACGCGAGCAGAAAGGTGGTATCTTTGGCAGAAGTGTCGATCTATACAAACGAAGACGAAACCTCTCTGAAAGAGGTCTTAAAAAATATATCAAAGAACGGCGGGACAATAGACCCAAAGTCTTCCAAAAAGGAACTTAGAGAGTTTTTTGCCAAAGCATGTCCGGATTTTGACCAAGACAGAGTTTATGACAACGACATTGCAAAGGTTATCAAATGGTACAATCTTCTTGAGGAAAAGGAACTACTGAATTTTGAGGAAGAAGTAGAGGCTAAAGCTGAGGTTGAGACTCAGGCTAAGGCTGAGAAAACAGAAGCCAAATCCGACAAAAGCGAAAGCAAGCCAAAGGAGAAATCTGACGATAAGCCCGTGAAGAAGGATGCCAAACCAAAAAAAGTTGAGACCAAGAAAACGAATACAAGATCAATGTCTGAATCTAAGCCTAAAGGCAAGGTAGCAGACAAGAAAACAGTAACTAAGGGAAGAACTAAGAAGTGATGAGTGATGAGTCAGAACGCCCGTCTAAATAGATTGAGGCGTTTGCTCACCATCAATCACTGTCAATTCTTAAATACCTTTGCAATACTGTTAAGTCCCTGCTCCAAAGTTGCTCGTGGGCAGCCTATGTTTAAACGAACGAAGCCCCTGCCCTCCTTGCCAAACATTCTTCCAAAATTGGGAGCAACTTTTGCTTCTTTTATAAACTTATTTTGCAGTTCTACTTCCGACAAGCCATATTCATTGAAGTCTAACCAAACCAAGAAACTTGCATCGGGCTTCATCACTCTCACCTCAGGTAGATGTTTAGCAAAAAAATCTGCCAGATATTTGTAATTAGTGTCGATGTAGTTTATTAACTCTGCAAGCCATGCCTCGCCTTCATCAAACGCTTTGAGTGTTGCCAGCACACCGAAAGTACTGCCATGCCCTATCTGTAAAGACTCTATTTTTTTGATGTACTTATCCCTCATCGACTTATCGGGAACGATGACAAAGGAGAAGCCCAAGCCCGCAACATTAAAGGTCTTGCTCGCTGCCATTGCCACTATAGAATTTCGAGAACTCTCTGTACCAAGCATCCCAAAGGAGCTGTGTTTTACACCGGGCAAAGTCAAATCGCAATGAATTTCATCGGAGACTACTTGTACGCCATACCTCTGACACAAGTCTCCAAGCTCTATAAGCTCGTCCCGCTCCCATACACGCCCCCCCGGATTATGAGGATTGCACAGTATCAGCATCTTGGGTGAATGCGCTTTTATCTTTTCCTCCAAGTCTTCTAAATCAAAGTAATACCTATCTTCTACAATTTTAAGCGGATTGGTTATCAACTTGCGTCCATTCTCGTTTATAACATGATAAAATGGATGATATACAGGCGATTGAATGACAACTCCATCGCCTTCATCTGTAAGAAACTGAATCGCAATTGCAAGTGCTGCAACAACCCCAGGAGTGAAACCTATCCAATCTTTTTCTATATCCCAGCCATGCCGCCGCTTAAGCCATGAAACGATAGACTCCCGTAAATCATTTTCTAATATATTATATCCAAACACTCCATGCTCAACAGTGTCGGCAAAAAGCTCTCTTACACATATTGGGCTCTTAAAATCCATATCTGCAACCCACATGGGAAGTAAATCATTGGTTTCGTAAAAAACCTGCATCCCGTCCCACTTCATGCTGTGAGTGCCTTTCCTATTTACTATATTGTCAAAATCGAAATTCATTTGTTTTTTTTTAGATTCTAATATTTAGAGAACCACCAGATAATCTGATTTTTCATTCAAGATTTCAGGGCAAAGGTAATAAAATAAAATCCATTACCCGAGCAATCCCATTGTGGCATCCGGTGCAATTGAATACGACATTTATTTCTGAATGTATCCATTACTATCAGATTGTTATTGTTCTTATCTTCGGATTTATTCCGTTTTTAAAGCTCATAGATTCTTTCTCACGAACGGCTCGACTGAAAACCTGTCCTCGACAGACTAATATCTACAAACCGGGCTTTGTCGTTTGGAGGATTAGTACTTAGTATATGCTCAATCTGTGCTGCCGCCTCAGGGTCTTTTGCCATGATGAACATATAGCCGCCGCCACCTGCTCCGGGTAATTTATACGCCAAGCATAAGTCTTTTATCAGATTGATAATAGACTGAACAACAGGAGGATTAGTGCCTGCATCCAAATTCTGATTTTGCTGCCATGTGAGACTCACCTGCCTCGCAAGATGCTCATAACTACCTGTTTGCAAGGCATCGAATGTTGTGTGGGCATGTTCCTTAATATCGTTCAATAGTGCCAGATGAGGAGTAGAATTTAGAAACATCCCTTTGACAATCTCCGTTAGTATATTCTTTGCCGTACGAGTTACCCCTGTGTAATACAACAACATACACCTGCGATGCTCAGCATCTGTAAACAAATGGTCGGGAGCCCAGCGCACCGTAGGCGACTGATATAAACCTGAGGAAGTCTCCAACAACTTAACTCCCTGCAAAACTCCTCCATATTGATCTTGCCAGCCTCCTCCGGTGGTCAGCAACTGCTCCAACACTAGAGTGCGGTTGCATATTTCGTTCTTATCCCAGTTCAATCCACAGAAATCTGAGAGCGTTCCCAACACAGCCGCTGCCAAAATTGAGCTTGTTCCCAAGCCTGAGCCTTTAGGTATAGCTGCCAACAGTGAAATTTCTATGCCTCCGCCAAATTCTTTTAACTGCTCTTCCAGACTGTTCTTCACCATCTTTGAGAACATCGTTCCAAAACCTGCCAAACACAATGCTGCTTTGGGAATGGAAAATGGCGAGCCAACCTGCTGAAAATCTGTCAACTCCTCAAAACTACTTATATCTTCTCTAGCTCCCAAGTCTATTGAGCGCAAAATAATCTTATATTCTTTGCAGGGCTTAATATACACTTGCAGAGGCGGCTGATTGTTAAGCTCTATTGCCATGTTTAGAACTGAACCTCCCGACATAAGGCAAAAAGGCGGTGTGTCGCTCCAGCCCCCTGCCAAGTCGATACGAACGGGGCTGCGTCCCCACACAATTTGGTCAGGAAAAACATTCAGTCGAGGAACAGTCTTATCTCCTCGTAATGAGTCGATTAACCCATTACGCAACAAAGCGAAAGCCTTTTGCTCATCCGCAAGCGAGTCTTGACCGCTATACTGTGCAACACGACTTCTAAACATATAATCGTGCAGACGTGTAGTAAGCAACTCCTCTGCCGGCAATGCCTCAGGCAGAGGAATATTATTTTCGGCATAGTCGCGAGCTGCATCATCTAAGTTAACTTGATAAAAAACACTCCGCTTATAATGCTTTGCCAACGCCGACCAATTCTGAACACGAAAGGCTTTGCGCTGCTCATACAAGCGAAAAAGATTGGCTCGTGCCGAAATGTCGGATGCCGACAATCGCTCACAAGAAAGCCATAAAGCCTTAATTTCCTCATTGTTGGAAGCAGACTGTATCAGCCAATCCAACAAAAGCCCCATCTGCTCAATATTGTCTATCAATGGGAATAGTGCTGCTTCTTGAATATCTGCATTAGCCTGAATATCTGCCTCTTGCAAGGAAACACCGTGCTTGTCGAGCCATTCAGTCAGAGAAACTCCCAGCCAGCAAGTCTGTGCATCTGAAACCGAACCCGAGAATTTGTCGAGAAAGCCATATGGACGAAGGGCATACATAGTCTGCCCCACAGGTACAATGTCTATACAGGTCTGTGCATGCAAGCTCAAAGACCAATTATTTTGCGGTACGCCCGTAATAATATGTTGATTGTTCAGCCTCCAGCCCTTTCCGACATGGCTATTTTCAATCCACAACTCCGAGTAATCGGCTGTCAATGGAATATCAATATTTGCATTCTGTACAAACATGGCAGGGTGAGGCTTCACTTTTTTAGTCCAAATACTACGTTGGTCTTTCACCCTATTTTGCACTGCAAGTGTCGACGATATAAGCTCACGGCTAGTACCATAATGATAAAACTCACCTTCCGGCAAAGGCAGGATGGCAACAGTCAAGGTATTTATTTCAGGGTCGGCATCGGGAGCATCTGTCCCCAAGTTTACTCCGAATTGTCCGTAGAGGTCGTAAAAGGACGGCTTCCAGTCTGCCGACGGGTTCTCGGGATTAAAATTCGACTTTTTCATCAACAGCTCCACTGCCCTATCACTCAATAGCCAAATGCCAATGTCCATCAAAAACAAATGAGAGATTGCTAAATCACGAATCGTTTCGCTATCAGGCTTTTGCAGCATATACAGCAAACTGTGGGGATACTCGCGGTCGCACACATATACACCATGATTGCTCGCCAGCTCGGGGTCAACCCACAAACCATAGCAAATAACATCTGCCTCAGGAAGTCTCTCAGTCTTTAAATCCGCACGGATAAAGGTGTCTCCACTAGCAATAAGCGTATTCACGCCACTTGGCGCAAGCTCCATAATTCGCTCGTAAAGAGGCATCTGCAAATCAAGCAAAGACTGATTGAGCTTTTGTCCTCTCTCATACCTGACAACAGGAATAGGAGTGAGTATCTTGCCGCAAGTGGCATACGAAGGAAGCCGCCGACTCTGTCCGCCCGCATGGATTATAATCCGTTTCTCGCGTGCCAACCACTCATCGAAAGGCATATTGTTACTCTCTTCTTGCCAATTTTTATAGAGCAGCCACGAAGTGCCACCACCCGAGCCAACCTTAGTTCCCAAGGGGTCGGAAGCACAAAAATATTCTTGCATGGAAACCTGCTCCAAATCATGAAACTGATTTACAAGATTTTCGGGTAAAGAAAATAGTTTTTTCATTTGCTTGATTTTATTTCTTCTGCTGTCAACATATCTCTGCCTATCTTACAACTACTTCAACAACTCGAAACCTACATACAAGGGATAGTGGTCGGAGTCGCCAACTTCAAGATTTTGGTAAATATTAGGAGTAAACTTCTTACTACTATAAAAAACATAGTCTATACGCAGAAAAGGAAGTTTACCTCGATAGGTACTACCAATACCGCTGCCACGCTTCTCGAACGAATCGGATATCAACTCAGTCATCGACTCGTGCATATACGACACAGGCGGCTCATTGAAATCGCCACAAACCAAAACCGAATAAGGACTCTTTTTTATATATGCCAAAAGGCTGTTGACCTGTTCAGCACGCTTTCGGAACCCCGTACTCAAACGATGACCTAAGTCGAGTGCCTGCTTCTTCGCTTGCTCGCTATCAAGACCATACTCAGAGATAGTATTATTGTACTGCTCCAGAAGAAGACTATTAGACTGCAAATGACAATTTATAACCCTGACGGTATCACTGTTAATTTTTAAATCTACCCACATATAGCCGTTGGAAGTACCGCTAAAATGCTGAACTCCTTTATCGACTATATGAAATTCTGTAATTATATATCGCTGTGCATCAGCAAAATAATGATACTTGTCGCCTTTGGATTTTTTGAAGGCTGAAAGTACATCCTTAATGGAAAAACTATTTGTGAAAACTGCCTCCTGAAAGCAATAGATACTAGCTTTTTTTTCGGCAAACTTGTTTATAATACCCTCAATATCAGACGCTTTTCGATGTTCGTCCTGAAACATTCGGGTGTTGTAGGTCAGCACACTCAAATCTAATTTGGGAGATTCGGAAACCTTGCTCAATCGGAAAACCGACAAGAACGTAGATATTCCAAACAAAACTGCTATCAATGAAACAAATGCAAACTTCTTGCTCTTACTGAAAATCAGCCAATACAATAAGAACACAAGGTTGATTATGAGTATCGGCACATAGAAAAGACCGAAAAATGGAAGTACCGGGGATTTTAATGCACTAACTTCTGTCGAAATATAGGCGGCAAAGAGGAACATGGCAAATACCACATTCGTTATAAGTACTAAATACCTGAATATCCATCTAATAACCTTTATCATAAGAAGCATGTCGATTAATGATGCACAAACTTAATAAAAAGAATTATCTTTGAAAGCATAATATCGTATGAAAATGAACAATTGGAGCATTGTAATAACATTCACTTCACCCACCGAAGCTCACATGGCTAAAGGATATTTGGAGGCGAATGAAATCGACACAGTGATAAAAGATGAGCTGACAGTGCAGGTTAACAACTTTTATTCAAATGCCATCGGCGGAGTAAAGCTGCTTGTAAGAAATTCTGATATTGAAGATGCCGTCAAACTACTAAAAGACGGAGGATATTTACCCGACGCAAGCGATGATAATAAGATTGAAGTCGTAGAGATTGATAAGTCTGCCAACACAGATGTATGCCCATTCTGCAAGTCGGACAATATAAGTAAGAAAAAGAGTATGAGTGTTTTTGCTGTCGTTTTCTATCTGATACTCCAAATTTTTATTCCCTCATATAGAATATCCATGAAATGCTTCGACTGCGAGAAAGAGTGGAGGTTCAAGAGAGGATAAGCGAGAATTAAACTATACGAATTATTTTTTGTTTTTAGATTCTATTTTGTAACTATTCAGCCAAAAGAGTTGTTCTTAAAAACTGTGCATACCATTGGTTTTTCAGGCATCAACGACACACCTTCAGAGACGCACGACAGTATATCTCTACATCCTCCTGTACTAAAAGGCTGAAAGCCTTGTGTCTGATAGCGTAGGACGAAGCTTCTGACTGACAGCCGGGCAGAAAATGTTCTGCCCTTACTATGTCCCTCTTCTATCGTCATTGCGAGCGTCAGCGTGGCAATCTGTCCTTGTCGGTGGAGATTGCTTCGTCGCCAGCTCCTCGCAATGACGTTCGTTTATTCGGCGGCATCATTTACAATTAATCATTAACAATTTACCATTAAATTGCTTATAGCATAAAGCCTACGGCATACAGCTTATATTCCCCATCTCTACCAAATAATCCTCGATTTATGTATTCGTCCTTGTCTGCCGTCTTGCAGTTCTACGAGGTAGGATTTCATGTCGTATGATAGGATTTTCACCCAATCGCCGGATTTTACTTCGTCTATCACTACTTTGTCGTCGTCTTTAGACCAGATGTTTGTGTATCCGTCGGCATCGCTTACTATTCCCCATTCAATAAAAGGAGTGATTTTGTTGTCTGCATCGGATAGTATCTGCACATCAGTTTTGGGCACATAGCACCACACCTTCTCCATTCTGCCTGTGCACATGGCGTATCCGTCCTTGTCTCGTTTGTTCCATTCTTCGATTGGTTTTGCGCATTGAGCGAGATAAAAATCGTCGTAGCCCATTTCGTAAACCGTAAATAACTCACCGCTACGCAGGGTGTCGAACTCCACACCGCTTTCGAAAGGGTCGATGCGCATAAGGGCTGAGCCGTCGGCAGTGGCAGAGAGTGGCACCCCTATTTTGCTATTGTCGATTTTGCGTCTTTTAGCCAAGTTTCGCAACAGGGTGTAACCAAAATAATCGTATTTTTCAAACTCCGCCTTATGCTTATATAGAAAATCTAATATGGAATCGCGCATAGCAGAACCAGACTTCTCTACAAGTAAATTGGGATAGAGTCTTACCAAAAGCCCCATCAGGCGACTTTCGTATCGTAATGCATCAATATGTTCTTTTTGCACATAGTCAATGCAGTCCTTGGCAAGGTGTTTAGAAACAACAACCGGATCTTTTTCGCCTTTGTAAGCTTTGTCTGGAGACAGATTTCCTGGTATATGATAATATATTGTTTCATTGATATTATTGTATACCCTGCTACGTCCTATTGAATTAAGGCATCCTATGAAGTCTGCATCAAAAAATATAGGAGCATAGAAGGAGAGGACATAGGAATTGATATCTGTGTTTTCAGGTATTCCTTCTCTACAGTCGTAGGGTGCAGCATACCTATGTCTATCAAGAATGCGATGCAATGCTGCAGGACCGTCATCGCCGGGGTCTACTAGGATTGCACTGTCTCTTTTTCTTATAGTTTCGTAGGCATTAGGGTCGTTGTAGTATGCCCACTTGCAGTAGTTTATTATTTCCGGTAGTAGAATCGGATATAGTGGACCATAATACAAATCTCCATACATTCTGTCTATCATGACTTCCAAGTTCTCCTTGTCTTCAGCACTGAGCTCAGTATGCTTCTTGTCTGACTCTCTGTCATGCATGATGATAGAAGGCACTATGCTGTGTCTGCCTGGTTTATACCATCTAGATGAAGGTATCTGAAGTTGTCTGATTTTTACGAGTTGAGTTTCGGGAAATACTGCTATCATGTGGTTCATATAGCAATGTCCCTTGTCGTCGTAGTGCTTGCTGATGTCTACACCAAAGAGCATTTTTATGCGGCGGATAAAACGTTCTTTGCGCAGGGGAGCTACCTCCTTTGCATATATTTCGGCATCTTCGGCATTTCCTACGCCGTATAGAGCATCGGGACCTATTAAAGAGTTATTTAGAGAGTCGTTGCCAGTTACGTAGTTTATTGGTTCTATATACTCAATGTAACGATTAATTTGTGGCTTGATGGTCTGTGAATAAAGCATAGATGGGAGTAGCATTAAAACTACAAATGCTATAATTCCGAGTACGATATATAATTGTGTCATTGTGTTTTTCATTTTATTAGTGTTTGTATTATTATTATTAATTTTCATCGTAGGCAGCAGTGTCTATATAGCGGTTTAGAGAATGAGGGTCGGTATCGTCAATATCACTCCTTAGCCTTGCCTTTCGTTCTTCTATCATTATCAGGTGCAACTTTAGGTCAACTCGGCTGCTACTTCCTGATATTGCCTTTCTCTGCATGCTTACACTTCTAGGTTTACTAAGGATAAAATCCCTTCCGCTCATATTTTCATATTCTCCATCATTGCCCGAGAAAATATTATTAAACAAAGTCATCTGAGTGGCTGTGTCATGATATTTTAGATCTAATGTTATACATCCTGCTGAATTTGTAGCTCTCCCACTGTGTAGAGCGATACCATCTCTATGTGCTGAGACATATTCTTTGTTTTGGGGGTTCAGAACCTCGTTGCCCTCTTGGTTTTCCTCAATCAGCTCTGTTCTCTCAGCCAGCCCGGCATCCACAAAATCTTGCAGCTTTAGCTCATAGGTGGTCAGCGGATAGGTGCAGTAGTGGCTTTTCAATCGCATTTCCTGTGATCCTTCTGTTGCCGTTACATTTATTTCGGATGTAGACTCGGGTGGAGTTTCTTCGGAGCTCTCGGCTTCGTTGCTATCAGGTAGATAGCGAGAGATAATTGGTTTCATAATTTTATAAATATTCAGATTCTTGGATTTTTGATGCAATATACTGTATTTTCATTATTAATTCACGATTTAACAGTGTCTATTTAGATATCAGGGCTAAGGTCCCTATTATTTTTTCATCTATCTCTTTGCTACGAAGATATCGGGACTAGGTCCTTAAACTTCAAACCCTATTTTAGGCAATAGGCTGTAAGCTATAAGCCAAAACAGCCACCACCTCCCCCTTCGGGTACTCCTCCTTCGCAGGAGGAGAGTTTTTGCGAGCGCAGCGTGGCAATCTGTTCTTTGTTGCAGGAAATTGCTTGCTCTTGTAAATCTCACCCCAAGACCTTCTCAAAAGCCCTGCGCTCTGCACCTCGAAAATATACAAATCCGCAATACGTGTAGTCTAAGCTTTCCAAAATCCTCAGCATTGGGATGTTATCGAAGTTCGTGTCGACCTTTATGCTGTATATTCCTCGCTCCAATGCAAAATACTCTGCCTGCCTGAATATCTCTTTCGCTAAGCCTATGCCAAGATAACCCTCTGAAACCGCCACCCGATGCAGCACCACAAAATCAGAGCTTGTGAGCCAAGTGCCGACAATATTGTCATATTCCGGCTCGTCGTTTATCTTAATGCAGACGTAGGCTACAAGCTGCCCATCAAGCATAAGAACATATCCGCTTTCTGTATCAACGTCATTAGCAAGGGTTTCCATATTGGGATACCCGTCCTGCCACTGCTCGCTGCCATCAAGCCGCCGACGCTCTATTGCCGACTCCAAAATTTTCCATATTGCGGCAATATCTTCCTCTACTGCTTTTACCAAGTGCATAATCCTACTTTTTTAATATCATCATCTCGCATGCCTTGCAATCAAACTCTAAACGCAAGGTCGTATCCTGATATTTCAGATAGTACGGTTCGTTGAATGCCGACTTATCCTTTGTCTTTTTGGGACAATAGCCCATATAATCCTTAATGCAATGCTCCGTGTACATCAAAGGAATACCATCTTTTGCATCCACCTCGCACGCCCTCTGATTGGCGTCGAAGCCTATCTTCGCATAAAATTCTTTACTCTTGGAATTACTTATATTCAGCCTGAAATCCTGATACGACTCATAGGAAACTGCATCATCGAAATTCAAGCTGTATTCTTTGGGTTTGTTTCTCTCAATCCTTTTGAGATTGTGCCTCTCTATCAGCTTTCTACGCCAATCGGACAACAAGGAAGATGGAATAAACCAATTGCCGCCATAAGCAATATCCACATTATCAATAACATATGCAGAATCACCCGTTTTCTTGATGTTCCGCTCTATTTGCTCTAATTGAGCTGTCCTAGCTTTTTCTTTATCTATTTTAACATCCAAAGCACTCTCTACACCGTCCTCGTCAAGCATCCTCAGCACAAAGCCCTCAGTAGTTTCCTGAAGAAATACATCCGCTCTTATTGTTCGTTTTGCACTCTCTTTCTTAAGCTCTTGCTCGAACTTGTGGTTATGATTACGATGAATGACAAGCCCACGCTTCAAGCCATCAACACTTTTGACAAAAACCTTTTTCCCCTCAACCCTCTCAACTCTTATGCCCCGAAAGTTACCGTAAGTGTCTGTAAAACAAAGTCCATCGCCATTGTGTAGTTCTTGTTTAGCATTGATTTCTATAAAACCTTTGCCAAGGTGCAAGATACTACCAACACGCTCGCCCACAGACTTTGGCGAGTATGGATTTATCAAACTTGACGACTGCTTAGACTCCAACAGATAGCTAGTAAAACCCCGATTGAAACTACTCTCAGGATTGGGAGTGAACGAATAGGCACATTCGCCTGATGATGAGCGCAATAAACCTGTTTTATTTTGAAGTATCTTATTTAACTCCAAATTATAGTGAGCAACAACATTCTTGACATAAGAAACATCTTTCAGCCGTCCCTCTATTTTAAAAGAGCTGACACCTGCATCTATCAACTTTTCGAGATTGCTAGTCTGATTTAAGTCTTTTAAGGACAGCAAATGCTTATCTTTCTCTATCGTGCGCCCCTGCGAGTCTGTGAGCGTATAGGGCAAACGACAGTACTGCGCACAGTTGCCACGATTGGCACTACGCCCTGCAAGCACCTGACTGATATAGCAATTGCCACTATAGCTCACACATAAAGCTCCGTGTATAAACACCTCAACGGGGATATTTATGCCCTTTGCAATATTTTCAATCTGTGCCAAACTCAATTCCCTTGCCAACACTACTTGCTGAAAACCTATACTCTCGAAGAATTTTGCCTTGTCGGCGGTACGAATATCACACTGCGTACTCGCATGCAATGCTATTGGCGGCAGGTCTAACTGAGTTATACCCATATCCTGAATGATGAGAGCATCGCAAGCAACACCATGCAACAAATGTATTTGCTTCTCCGCTTCCTTCAACTCGTTCTCAAAGAGGATGGTATTAAATGCTACATAGACCTTGACACCGTAGAGGTGGGCAAAATCTACAAGCCGAGCAATATCGTCAATAGAGTTTCCTGCCGAAGCCCTCGCACCAAATCTTGGCGCACCAATGTAAACAGCATCAGCACCATGCTTCACCGCCTCCACTCCACACTCCAAATTCTTTGCAGGAGCAAGTAACTCTATTTTTCGATTGACTTGCATAAGTAAGCGCAAAGCTAGTTATTTTTTTGTTGAGTCGTTTATTTGTTTATTTGTTGAACTGTTTAGGGGTTTGGGGTTAGGGGTTAGGGTTTAGGGTTTAATCGTTAAAAGTGCTGTATGCCGTAGGCTTTAAGCGAGCAGCCAATAAATGAACGTCATTGCGAGGAGCTTGCGACGTGGCAATCTCTACCGGCTATCGCACTTTCAGTGCTTGATATACAAGGGATTATCTTTTCGTTGGGCTTCGCCCTACGCTATCAGACGCAAGGCTTTCAGCCTTTTAATACAGGAGATTGTAGAGACACATTGTTGTGCGTCTCAGAATCATCATTCTGCACTTTGCTCCAAATTTACTATCTTTGTGAAAAATGAGATAGATAAACACATGAAATTAAAGTTTTTCCATATCCCTCGCCCTAAGAGATTTAGCATCGGTCATCGGTTCTACGACGAGGATAAAGAAAGAGCAAAGGAAGCTCTAAGACGGAACAATATACAACTCGAAGACGAAGATATATCATACAATCCCGAAGCCGTCAAAGCCCGCATGAAAGGCTCTTTCAGAGAGGCTGCCAAAGATGGAGGCAAGGTATCCTCGTCGATGAGGAGAGCTCAGAATATCCGATTGCTTGTGCTGTTTGTCATTCTTGTAGCTATTATATGGTTTTTCTTGAATGTCGATGTTTTTGTAGGCAATGTGGAAGGACTGTGGAGATTATTCTCAGGTTCATAAAATTCTAAAAATAAGTGTCAGATATAATCAAATTATTACCCGACTCGGTTGCCAACCAAATAGCCGCAGGAGAGGTTATCCAACGTCCTGCCTCTGTGGTAAAGGAGCTTGTAGACAATGCCATTGACGCAGGAGCTACAAATATTGATATACTTGTTAAAGATGCAGGGAGAACCCTAATACAAGTTACCGACAACGGAAGAGGCATGTCGCCAACCGATGCACGTATGGCGTTTGAACGCCACGCCACATCAAAAATCAGAAATGCAAACGATCTATTCTCAATTTCAACAAATGGATTTAGAGGAGAGGCATTGGCATCTATTGCGGCAGTGGCAGAGGTGGAGCTGAAAACAAAACAAGAAAACGAAGAACTTGGCACTCTGCTCGCTATAAAAGCTAGTAAATGTGAAAAGGAAGAGCCTACCGGTGGAATATCGGGAACATGCTTCGCCGTGAAAAATCTATTCTTTAATATTCCTGCACGCAGAAAATTCCTTAAAAAAGACGCTACCGAACTAAAGCATATAATCAATGAAGTACAAAGAGCTGCGCTTGCCAACAACAACGTAGCATTTAAACTTACTCATAATAAATCCATAGTCTATAATCTTCTGCCATCAAACAAGAAAAAACGTATAGTCGACATTTTCGGTAAGAACATGCAACAAAATCTTGTGAAAATAAACGGCGAAACAGACTCTGTGAACATAAATGGATATGTAGGATTGCCACAACATGCAAAAAGGACTTACGGCGACCAATATATTTTCGTCAACAAGCGCTATGTCAGACACATAGGCATACATAAGATGGTTACTACCGCCTACGAACAGATATTATCGTCGAACCTGATTCCAACTTATTTCCTATTCCTTGAGGTAGATGCCTCGACAATAGACATAAATATACATCCACAAAAAACAGAAATAAAATTTGAAAACGAAAGTCTGATAAAAACCTTCTGTCTCGCAGCAATAAGAGAGGCTTTGGGAAAGAATAATATAGTTCCATCAATTGATTTTGACACGGCAGGAAAAGTTACAATGCCTTCAGTATCGAATTTTACCGAAGATAGTTATATCCCATCTCCGGATATAAAAATCGACGAAAACTACAATCCCTTCGAAGCGGCTGAACAAACAAGACCTCAAAGAGTAAAAACATCACAATCATATCTTGACAACGACAACTTCTCAAATTGGCAGACAGCATACTCAGGGCTGAATGACGATTTTACAACTAATAAAGAACCTGATAAACAGAACTCTACAAACGTGCAACAAAGTTCCATGAACTTCGACGACTCTCCAATCGTTGAGCATGGCAACTTTATGCAACTGAAATACAGATATATAATAACACCCGTAAAGTCGGGATTAATGGTAATAGACCAAAAACTTGCCCACGAACGCATACTATACGAGAAGTTTATGGTCAGACAAAAAAACACATCGCTGACAGGACAAGGGCTACTATTTGGAGAAACCATTGAACTAAGTGCCGACAAAGCCGTACTCCTCGAACAAACACTACCCGAACTTGACAAACTAGGCATAGAGCTACATCAGAAAAACGACACTAACTTTGAAATAAAATCAATACCTGAGATTATCGGCAAAGAAAATCATCAAGAAATTATTATTTCACTACTCGACCAACTCACCGAAGAAACATCTTCAGCATCGGAAATAGCAGCAAGCACAATAGCAAGCTACCTTGCAGAAATATCTTCAATTCCACACGGAAAGTCGCTGTCAGCCGTAGAAATGGAAAACCTCGTAAACGACTTATTTGCCTGCACATCAGTAAGCTACTCACCAAAAGGAAAAACTATTTTTACGATAATAACAATGGAACAACTGAAAACAATGTTTAATTAGAGTCCGTATATCTCAGGCTCTTAACATTAATGCTACAGGCGCTAAGCAAAACAGCTTTATTTAGGAGTTGGTGGCTGTTAGTCCAAAAATCTAAAAAACTGACAAATGAATATAAATGTAATCATAGTAGCAGGGGGTAGCGGTTCGAGAATGAACACAGAAACGCCAAAGCAACTTCTGAGCCTAAAGGGGAAGCCCGTACTAGCACACACAATAGAGCGATTTCACTCGTTTTGCGTCACTGCAGATATAATCGTAGTACTACCCAAGAAGCAAATAAAAACATGGCAGAAATACATTGATGAAGAAATGTTTAGTATCCCCCACAAATTGACACTTGGCGGAGAAACACGGTTTCACTCGGTGAAAAACGGACTCGCAAAAATCAAAGGCAACGATGGTATCGTAATGATACACGACGGTGTACGCCCCTTGGTAGACAATGCTACACTAAAACGATGCGTGGAAGGTGCTGAAAAACACGGTGCTATTGTGCCTGTACGCAATACAACGGAGTCTTTGAGGCTTATTAATGACGACAACAGCACCACCGCAATAGACCGCTCGAAATATCTGACAGTGCAAACACCTCAGACTTTTAGCACACCCCTGATAACAGCTTGTTACATGCAGGAGTACAAAGATAGCTTTACCGATGACGCATCGGTAGCCGAAAATGCCGGTATCAAGGTTGAGTGCGTGGAAGGAAATGCGGAAAACATTAAAATTACCTACCCTTCCGATTTGAAAATTGCAGAAGTACTATTAGACTTCATAAACTAGTACTACAATTCGTCGCTATACACAGCACCTATGAGCTTCCTCATATTATAGGTTGACGACATCGTCTGCCCATAAGCCCCTGCCGACAAAATAGCAAGCAAATCTCCTCGCTCGCAAACAGGCAAATCCAAATCCTCTGCAAAAACATCGGCAGACTCACAAACAGGACCCACCACATCGTACTTCTCTGTTCGGTCTACTCCCGCCGCCGTCAACGCCAATATCTTATGATATGCCTGATAAAGACTAGGGCGTGCTAGGTCGTTCATCCCTGCATCCACAATGAGAAATTTCTTATCTATCCCGAGCTTCTTATACAACACCTTCGTGATTATGCTCCCGCACTGTCCGACAATGGAACGCCCAAGCTCAAAATGCAAGTGCTGCCCTCGTCGTAAATGTAAGTTCTTGTTGAATGTGGCAAAATATCCTGCAAAATCGGGTATCGGATTCTCAATAGGATGATGGTAGTCGATGCCAAAGCCTCCACCAACATTGATATGTTCAAGATGAAAACCATTATCGTCGAACCACTCACGAATACCATTAACTTTAAGACTTAGATTTCTAAACACGTCTATATCAGTAATCTGTGAACCCGTGTGAAAATGTATTCCTTTCAATTCAATATTCTCAAGATTCCTGAGCTTGCGTCCTACCTCATCAAAATCCTTATGATTAATACCGAACTTATTGTCTTTCAAGCCGGTTGTGATATACCTATGAGTTTTGGGGTCTATGTCAGGATTTATCCTGATTGCCACAGGAGCAAGTTTCCCCATGCCCTTTGCAAGGTCGTTGATTACCTCTATTTCGGGGATAGACTCACAATTAAAAGAAAAAATATCGTTAGACAATGCAACACGGATTTCTTCATCAGTCTTGCCCACTCCAGCAAAAGCTATCTCATCGCCCTTCAAACCCTGATCTACACAATGAAGTACCTCGTTGCCACTAACACAGTCAGCTCCAATGCCTTTGCTAAATATACGCTTAAGAAGTTTTTCGTTGTTATTTGCCTTTATGGCATAATGTACAATATAATTATCATACTTGTCCCTCTCGCCAATAAGCTCCGACAGAGTGCGCTCTAAAAGGTCTACATCATAAAAATAGAAAGGTGTTTTTACACTCCTAAACTCCTTGATATATCTAGCGTCAAACATCTTATAATTTATTTAATAGTGATTCTGAAAGTTTGTTGAGAGTTGCAACCTTGTCCTTCGATGGTATCAGAACAGAAATATTATGACTGCTGCCACCAAAAGAAATCATCCTGACATTAGTATCTTTCAGCACAGTAAGCACCTCCTGTGCAACACCCACACTATCGGTAATATTATTGCCAACAAGACACACAATACAATAATCGTGCTCCACAATTACCTCGCCCAAGACTGCCAAATCCTTAACTATACTATCAAGTTTTTTGACATTGTCGATGGTTATAGAAACCGCAACCTCTGAGGTGGTTACCATATCAATAGAGGTCTTATAGTTGTCGAACACCTCAAAAATACGCTTCATAAAACCATATGCCATGAGCATTCGAGCAGAGCGTACTTTTATGGCAGTAATTCCATCTTTTGCCGCAACTGCCTTAATACCTGCAAGTTTAGTATTGCTATTTATGACAGTTCCACTATCCTGCGGATTCATGGTGTTCTTTAACCTGACAGGAATATTCCTCTCTTTGGTAGGAAATACCGTCTGAGGATGAAGGATTTTTGCTCCAAAATATGCAAGCTCAGCAGCCTCAACAAACGATAACTCATCTATTTTCTTTGTCCCCTCAACATAACGAGGGTCGTTGTTGTGGAAGCCGTCAATATCTGTCCAGATCTCCACTTCCTCAGCTCCTATTGCTCCACCTATAAGAGTTGCAGTATAATCACTGCCTCCACGCTGAAGATTGTCAATTTCTCCCTCACTATTCCTACATATAAATCCCTGAGTAATAAAATAATCATAATCCTCCGAAATATACTGCTTTATATTCTCCGAAATAAAATGAGAATCCGCTAGCTTATCGCTGTCAATCCTCATAAACTCCAATGCAGGAATCAAACTCACCTTAAAATTATTCTCCTCCATAAGCAAGGTAAACATATTGGTAGACAGAAGCTCTCCCTGCGCAACTATTACATTTTCAGTATTTACTGTACATTCAGTCTCGGCAGCATCGGTAATAGTTTGAAATATAGTATCGATTATCTCCTTTGCCCTGTCTTTTCTAGTGCTATCGGAATAAAGACCATCAATAGTTGAATAGTATTTATCTTTCAAAGAGACTATTAATTCCTTTGCCTTAGAAGTCCTACCCACCTTCACATTCTCCCCTATCTCCACTAAGGAATTTGTCGTACCCGACATTGCCGACAAAACAACAATCTTCCTCTTGCCGTCAGAACTTATTATATTCATTACCGACTTCATTTGCTCCGATGAGCCTACCGACGTTCCGCCAAACTTTAATACTTTCATTTTTCTTATTGATATTCAGATTCTTAGATATTAGATTTCAGACTAACAAGCAACTATCCATAATTTATTATTTTATACGACAATCTCCCAATGCCCACCAAGCTTAGCACCAACACGCCTGATTATTCCCGCATCTTTCAACTTCGCAATATGATTCTCAACAGTCCTCGAAGTCTTTCCCGTCTCCTCTGCAATCTGTTTTGCCGTGAAATTCGGATTATTTGAAATACAATCAAATGTTCTAGCTACTGCAACTCCGAAAACATTCCGACATCTCTCCGAAATCCTTCCGAAATCCTTCCGAAGTCCTTCCGAAGTCCTTCCGAAATCTCCCTGAGACATATAAGTCTCTACGCCAGAACCAGCAGGGGGTTCATGCACCCTATCAACATTGCCAATATTCTCAGGATACCGCTTCTTAAACACAACAACCTCAACACCCCCGAACTTCTCACTAATCTCGGGTTCCGGCAATCCTGCATCCTTACAAGAACTAATTATTTTCAAAGTCCCTCGCCCCCATGCATCAATATATCCAGCAAGAAAACAAGCCCTCGCAATCTTTGGATTTCGTGGAAGAGAAATATGCTCCATACGCAAATCCTCCACACTCAGACCCATCGGCAAAGCCCCCTCATTCCATATAGACAATCTATCATCATACACACGCATCTGAACATGCGCACCCATATATGTCCTATGTATCATTGAATTTAAAAGCATCTCGCGCAGCGCATCAACGGGATACTCGCGATTCTCTATCCTGTGCATTCCCACAAAATCTATTGGGCGAACCAAAAACTTATAATCCAACTGTTTCAACGCCTCGTTAAGCATATATATTATATTGCCTTCGATAATCTCATGGAATCTCAAATCTGTTGAATCCTTGCCAAACCGACCAATCTTTACCTGTATACTCGGATAAAACTGATTCGGGTCTTTGCCAAAAAGAACAACAGCACCACGCTTGAGCTTATCACCATCTGTAAGACTCAGTTTTGCCAAAAGCTGCATCGTAGACAGACCGGATATATCAGGCATACGCCCCTTCGTCTTGCTCATTTCAATAAACGCAGCGACACTATCAACATCAATATCATCAAGACTCGCTCTTTCATCAACTACATCATCCCATGTTCTATTTGCCTTTCTCAACAGAAACTCATTCAATCCAACTCCGGTAAGCTCTACATTAGTACTACCCGTACGAAAATAATAACGCCCACGTAACGAAACGGGAATAGTGCAAGGATCAACTATAATCTCAATATATTTACTCTTGCCCTCTTCTTGCAAATTTACACCGCATATAAGTCCCATAGAATTTCGTATCTTCTGAGGAATTACATCCATAAGTTTCTTATAAGCTCGCAAATGTACAATCTCGCCAAAATCATTCTTCCCAATAAACAAAATGCCTCCCTCAGCATTCGCAAATCCGCAAATCCACTTCAGGTGGTCATCATGCCATTCCCGCTTATATTCTATGTTTTGCTTTTCTGTCATTAGTCTATTTTGGACGTTCGTAGCAATGTACTAAAACAAGCTACAAAGATAACAAACACAAGGCACTTAGAGCTTACAATCAGATAAAATCATTGTTAATCTATTCTTTTATCATTGCCATCCTGTGAAATCTCGGGGAAAGAAACCCTGTATCTTACAATAAAAGTACGCACAACTATTATAAACAATATAGGGACAAACTGAGTAATAACATAGGGAGCCTCCAAATAATAAAAAGCCATGTACATAGCCCCACCGACAATGCTGACAGTGGCGTAAATCTCTTTTTGAAATATCACAGGTATCTCATTGACAAAAATATCACGAAGGATGCCTCCCATACAACCCGTAACAGTACCCAAAATTATACAGCTTATCACCGTAAGCTCACTCTGAATACCTATTTCAACACCTACCACCGTGAACATGGCTAAACCAATAGTGTCGAAAACCATAAGAGGCTTCAAGAGCTGATTGAGCTTCTTCCGGTACATAATCGCAAAGATGCTCCCTGCCAATATGGAGTAGGTGTACATGGGGTCTACCAACCAAAAAACCGTCTTGTTAGCAAGTATATCCCTCGTTGTTCCGCCTCCTACGGCTGTAATAAAGCCGATTATCAGAATGCCGAAAGCATCAAAGCGCTTTGCCATGGCAGTCAATGCGCCTGATATAGACATGGCAAAAGTTCCTACTACAAATATGATAGTGTAGACTATCTCTATTGAATCCATCCTTTTATTTTGATGGCGCAAATGTAGTAATTTTTTATTTCGGTTCGAGAGTGATAATGGGGATTATCATCTCCTCCATCGACACACCACCGTGCTGAAAAGTGTCTTTATAGTAGTTGGCGTAATAATTATAGTTGTTGGGATATGCCAGAAAATCATTGTTCTCCGCAAAGATATAGGCAGTACTAACATTGCGAGTCGGCAAAAAAGCATCTTTAGGACGATGAACATCAAACACCTTCTTCTGATTATAAGCAAGGTTCTTGCCTAGTTTATACCGCAGATTTGTATTCGTTTCTCTGTCGCCCACCACCTTGATGGGATTTTCTACCCTTATCGAACCATGGTCGGTGGTGAGAACCACCTTAACCTTCTCATCTGCAAGCCGTTTCATCAAATCCAACAAGGTAGAGTTTCTAAACCAACTGTCGGTCAGCGACCTATACGCCTTCTCATCGTTAGCAAGCTCCTTTATCATCTCCATCTCAGTGCGTGCATGCGACATAATATCAACAAAGTTCACCACCAAAACAGACAGGTCGTTGGCAAGTATATTCTTCATGTTGTCGAGAATTCTGCCCCCTGCCTTGATGTTGGTAATCTTATCGAAAAAAAGCGACTCCGAACGGCGAAACCTCTCCAACTGCTTGCGCAGCAATGCTTCCTCGTGCTGATTCTTATGCCCATCATTATCATCATCCTCCCACATATCGGGATACAAACGTTCTATTTCCGACGGCATCAGCCCTGCAAAGATTGCGTTGCGTGCATACATCGTCGCTGTGGGCAAAATACTTGTATACAAACCCTCGTCAAGGGTTCTGTAATAAGGACTTAAGGAGCTACTAATGGTGCGATATTGGTCGTAGCGCAGATTATCGACCACCAACACAAACACCTTATCACCCTTATCCAACAAAGGAAAAACCGTCTTCTTAAACAAATCGTGAGACATAATAGGGCGAGACTCATCCTCTTCCTTAAACCACGACAGATAATTACGCCTGATAAAACGACTAAAAGCATGGTTGGCACTCTCCTTCTGCATTTTCAAAACCTCATCCATAGTGGACTCCTGAGTGCTACTCAACTCTATCTCCCAATGCACAAGTTTACGATAGAGGCTCTTCCAATCATCCATGCTCATGTTATCGGAAATCTCCATGCCAATCTTAGTAAATTCCGACTGATAGGCAGAAGTGGTTGCTTGAGTAACTAGTTTATCTTGGTCGATATTTTTCTTGATTGTTAGCAGTATCTGCTTCGGATTGACCGGCTTTATTAGATAATCAGCTATTTTTGAGCCTATTGCATCTTCCATTATGGTTTCCTCCTCGCTCTTGGTTATCATAACTACCGGTATCTCGGGCTTAATCTTTTTTATCTCTCCAAGAGTTTCAATGCCTGTCATTCCGGGCATATTTTCGTCAAGAAAGATAATATCAAAATACTCAGCTTTTACAATGTCTAAAGCATCGTGTCCGTTCATTGCCGTTTCAACCTCAAAGTCTTTTTGTGTCAGAAATAAGATGTGAGCTTTCAATAAATCTATCTCATCATCTACCCAAAGTATCCGTGTTTTGTTTGTCATTTTGTTTTATTCGTTTTGTCTATTGATTATAACTGAATATTTACCATAAAAGTATGAACCTCGAGCTTTTTATCGCTTTTTAATTCAAATCCATATTATTATGACACCTTTATGAGGGATTTGTTTAAGATATTGAGTATTTTTGCAGAATATTGATGATTATAAATAGACAATACTGATTAGTTGATGAAAAAATTACACTCCCTACCCATTTTAATACTAGCGTTGCTGATGTCATGCACCGCTAGCAGTGATGAGCTAAAAACCGAGAACATCGTATCGCACAACAATATTACAGTAGTAACCAACCCAAAAAAGGGAACAAACCCTTATCCCCAATGGACTGTATTCCCCGATAAAGACAAGAAAATCAGGCGCATAGTGATGAATGTAACACTGGGCACTCCCGACTCTTTGCCAACCGCCCATTGGGACTACTGCGATCATATCAACATACTGCGAGTAGGCGGTGTTAATGGAGAGTCTAAAGGCTATGAAATGGGCAGAATGCTGACACCCTATGGAAGTATCTACAGCGAAGGCTGGAAGTTTAAGTGGTCTGCCGATGTCAGCGATTTTGCCGATATCCTCCGCGACAGTGTGGAGATTGAATATATGCACTCCGGATACGAACCGACAACAGTAGGCTGGTCTTTGACAATAGACTTTGACATCACCTACGGCGAGCCCCATATTGAGCAGCTCGGAATGGACAAACTCTGGTATGGCAATTTTGTGTACGGAGACTCCACCAAGCCTTTTGAGGAGCAAGTGAAACCATATGAGTTTACTATGCCCGAAGGTGCAGAAATAGCACGAATGAGACTGCAACACACTGGACATGGAATGGACAGAACACGAGGCTGCAGCGAGTTTTGCAGCCGATGGCGAAGAATTTACCTCGACGACAAAATCGTACAAGAAAAAGACCTGTGGAAGAATTGTGGCGACAACCCCCTCTATCCCCAAGGTGGAACGTGGATATTCGACAGAGCCCTCTGGTGTCCCGGCGACCTTCAAGAACCCGACATTATCAATACATATCCATCGCAAGGTGCTAAACACTCTATAAAAATGGAGATGGAACCATATCAAACAGAAAACGTGAAGCAACCAAAAGAAAACATCAGATCCATGATTTTCTATTTCTCTGCTCCCAAAAACAAAAACGACGTGCTACTCGAAGAAATCCTGAAACCCAATAAAGACCCCTTCTACAATAGACTCAATCCTGCAATTAGAAATCCGAAGATAAAAATCCGAAATCTTGGTAGCTCACCGCTTACTAGCCTGACTATCAAATACTACTTCCTTGCAAACGGACAACAATACAGCGAAAACGAATATCAGTGGACGGGCAACTTGGCATACTACGAAAGTGAAATCATTGACCTGCCCGGAATTATTGATGCCGAAAGAAACAAACAAAACGCCTTTGAAGTAGAATGCATACAACCTAACGGACAAGCAGATGCATGGAAAGGCGACAATAAAAAAGTGGTGGATTTCGACCCCCCAATGGAAATGCCCAATAAATTTGTTATCCAATACAAAACCAACGCCACACCCGAGGAGAACTTCATAGAGCTGAGAGACGAGAACGACAACGTGATATACAGCAAAATGCCACAGGATGTCAAACCAAACACCATATACAACGATACGGTAACTATGCCTAACGGCGTTACAGGCGGCGAGCTAACACTTATAGACACCGCCGGACAAGGTCTCGAATTTTGGTATTTAGTAAAACAAGGATACGGATTCCTGAGAGTATTGGACACAAGCGGCAGAATGATACACGAGTTTGAAAAAGACTGCGGCGACGGCGAAAAGCTGGCATTTAGCGTCTCTAACTCTTTCGACATTAATAAGTTAAAACCTCAATATTCATTTACCGTTTTCCCGAAGCGAGTGAAAGACAAGTTTATCGTAAACGTACACTCCGACACTCCCGACTCCGAAATGGAAGTGCGCTTCCTCCAATTTGGTAAAACCATAAAATCGTACAAGTATCCGAAAATTGATAAAGATGAATACGAATACAATATTGACGATATAGGAGACGGCAGATACATAGTAGAAATATTTGTCGACGGCGAGAGGAAATTCAAAACACGGATTAATAAGAGTAAAGAATAGTTGACTGATGGCAAAGACCTGGGTTAAAAATATTGTCTACTGCTGTGTTTTGTCAGTTCTGATACTATCCGGCATTGAGGTCTTTGCACAAAATCTTCCATTCAACCGTTTTTCTATTAAAGATGGACTCCCAAACAATCAGGTATTTGCTCTTGACGAAGATACTCAAGGCTTTCTTTGGGTGGGGACTTATGAAGGTCTGTGCCGCTTTGATGGGCACAACTTCAAGGACTTTAGTAGCATTTCCCCCATACTCCGAAATAGGATTGCAGGAATTACAGCCTACAACGACTCTCTTTTTGTTACCTCGTCTAGTGGTATTGCCATAGTGCACAAGGGCAAGGCTGACAACTACCCTTTTCCCGAGCATCTGAAAAATAAATTTGTTTATGTTGACAGAGCCATATACCACAAAGACAAAATCTATCTTAAAATCAAACACCAAAAACCGACAGTATTCGACATCAACACCGGCAACTACTCCGAAAATAACTCAAAATTCGAAAAGTCTATCGATACCAACAAAATAGAAACTTGGACAGTTTATGAAACACGCAATGACAGCCTGCTGGTGAGAGTTTATTCTCCTGACAACAAAGAGATACAGAAATATATTTATTATGTGGAAAATGACACCATATACCAGACTGATGAACTTTGGACAAAATTCCCCTACGATTTCAGGAAGACTCTGATACCGGAATTTCATAAGATGATAAAGGACAAAGTACTGCCACTATCGCAAATCGAAATTAACCACGAACTAGAAGACTCTAAAGGCAGTATATGGGCAGGAACAGAACAAGGACTGTATCAAATACCATCTTTAGCCTTTGAGTATTTCACTCCCGACGACGGCATGCCTAACTATGTGTGGGCCATCGCACAAGACCTAAAAAATAATATGTGGTTTAGCTCGTGGGGAAACGGTCTGGCAAAATACAACGGCAAGAAGTTTGTTTCTTGCGACGCCCTGAACACCAAAAAATACTATATGGGGGCAGCTCAGACCAACAACGGTTTCTTGTTGCCCGCAAGTGGCGAAGTGACAGAATATAACAATGGCAAATGGACGAAACTACCAATCCCCCAAGACCAATATCTGTACGCATACAATGACAGCGCTGAAAACCGCCAGCTATTTGCAGGAGTAAAAGCGCTGGTAGTGAGAGAGCCCGACACCATAAAAGTATTTCCCAACAACGAACATGATGCTTTCCTATTCCTCGGAATAGTGAAAGACAAGAAAGGACGCTACTGGATGGGAAACAGCAAAGGCGCTCGCCGGTTTAAGAATGACAAATATGTAGATGTCGATTCAGACGAAATATCTATGGAAACCGGATTTAGATGCTGTGATATCGACAATAAACAAAACCTTTGGTTTGGCGGCAATGAGCTTATAGTCTACAAGTACCAGTCGGCAGATACAATATCGTTCCCCGAGCTCTCCTCAATCGCTTTTCTAAAAAACTACAAAGACTCGCTGATGCTTGTGGGCTGCGAGCTGGGACTAGGCATTATAGATCTACATAAGTATTATGCCAAACATAACAACTACTTCCGTTTCATTGGTGAAGATGACGGATTTAGAGGAGAAAGCTGCGGCCAAAATGGCTGTTTCATCGACAACGAGGGCATTGTTTGGTTCACCACATCGCAATATGTAAACAAACTTGACATCGACAAGTTGACTTTAAACTCCCTGCAGCCAAACCTATATTTTAAAAAACTCAAAACCGCCAAAGACGACCTACTATGGAAAGAGGTGTCCATAGAAAATGCCAACAACGACAGCTCCAGAATATTACACTACCCCACCAACAACGTACAAATAGACTACGACGTAATTAACCTAAAACACAGCACTGCCATCCGATTCAGATACATGCTGGAAGGACAAGGCAACAAATGGTCGGAATTGGTAGAGGATAAAAGCATTACATACACCAACCTAAAACCAGGAAAATATACTTTCAATGTGCAAGCTCTCAATCCACTTATCGAAAGCGAAGTCAATACAATGCAGCTTAGCTTTACAATCCGCCCTGCTTATTGGCAAAAAAACTGGGTGCACATACTGTTCGCGTTGATATTTCTTTCTACTCTGTTTTTCATCTTGAAATATTACTACGACAACAAACGCAAACGTGCCCTGATAATGCAGAATCAGCAACATGAGCTAAACAACCTGCAAGTGGCAAATATCAAAAGCCAGTTGAACCCCCATTTCATCTTCAATATGCTCAACAACATTGGCTACGACATGCGCCAAGATAAAGAAAATGCCTACTACTACCTTGCAAAAATGAGTAAGCTGATACGAGAAACAATGGAACATTCCGAAACACCTGTAAAAACACTCGGCGAAGAGCTCAATTTTGTAGAAAACTTCCTTAGCCTCCAAAAATACCGCTTTGCCGACAGGCTAAACTACACTATTGAAATAGACGAAAACGTTGACACAAATAGGGATATTCCAAAGATGATAATACAAATCCTTGTCGAAAATGCGCTGATACACGGCATTGAAAAACTCCAAGTCGAAGGCAAACTCTCACTCTTTGTATCAGAAAATGCTGACAGACTACTAATTACAGTGCAAGACAATGGTGTGGGCTTTAACACAGAATCACTAGAAGATGTAAGCGGAACTGGGATACGAAACATAAACAAGATTCTGGCAATATACAATAGGTATAATAACGACAATGCTAAACTAACAATACTTTCGACCCTGCAAAAGGGCACTAAAGCACAAATATGCATACCTTCGGTATATCGCTTCAAATTTTCAAAATAATGCTAACTTTGTAAAATCAGAAGACTTTTATATATTTGGACAGATAACACTAAACAAACATGCTTTTTAATGATGAATTTAGTGCTTAAGGATAAATGAAACAGCCAAATAAATAAAATATTTTAATATTATGGATTATAAAGTTTTACTTATTGACGACGAGCCTAAGGCAAACGAAAGTTTAAAAGACCTACTTAGTAAACATGAAGATTTCTGTATAGAAACATGTACTTCTGCAAAGGAGGCACTAAAGGCAATGTCGAAACACGCATTTAAACTAATATTTCTTGATATTAACATGCCTGAAATAAGTGGGCTAGAGTTAGTGAAAGACCTAAGCGACAACCTCTCTACTCCCCCTTTTGTATTCGTGTCTGCATACAGCAAATATATGCCACAAGCTTTCAAGGTACAGCCCTTCGATTTTCTCACAAAACCCGTCGACCCCGACGAACTAGACGAAACAATTGAAAGATTCCGGAAAAATATTCTCGAGAAAGACAAAAACACCATAGCCCTAAACACTATAAACGGACTCGAACGCATTGATGCCAACAAGATAATGTACGCCGGCACAAACAACCGTAAGCTAACTCTCCACACAATAGATGGACAGCAGTATATCGTGAATGGATTGACATTAACAAATTTTCTGTCAATGCTTCCTAATAATTTTGTCAGAGCCAACAAGCAAGATGTCGTAAACATGAACTATGCGTACATACTGCACGGTTCTAAGTTATCTCTAGCCGGCAAAGACAATCTAGATGTCGTAATAGAAATAGGACGCGTGTACCAACAAAATGTGAAAAACATGTTTAATTCATAGCAGATTTTCAAACAAAATAGATTTTCATGCATTAATTTATGCAGGTCATGCATAAACTCCATAAAGCAGAACTCCCTTTAGTTAATTTTGCGTCGAAGAAACAAATTTACAGACATAAAACAAAACGGAATGAAAACAAATCTATTTCTAAGCATCTTACTTTGTGTGGTTATAAGCTTCTCCGCTTGTAAAAATGTAGATGAACTTTCTCCATCAGGAGGAAAGGGTACGCTTACAATCAGTACTTCTGAGTCTGCCAAAACAAAATCGACCAAAGAAGCAGGTACATCCTATGAACTCTCCGACCTTGCCACCGTAATTATCACTATTGAGAAAGACGGTGCTGCTGTGAAAGACTACGACAAAAAAGAACTCCAACTCGAGAACTGGGGCGACAACAGCTTTACTATCTCCGGTATTGAGCTAGAGGAAGGTGCAAACTACTCTATCACGAGCTTTGAACTAAAAAATGAGGATAAAGCCACAACCTTCGCATCTCCGGTGAATGGCTCGCAAGCTGCAAACTGGGTACAAAAAGCACTGCCTATAACCTTCGACATAAGTGCCGACGAAAACACTCCTGTAGATGTGCAAGTAGTGACAACTCTTGGCTCTATGCCTTCAGACTTTGGCTACAACACCTTTACATTCACCGACCAAACTCCCGCAGTACAGGCATACTTGGAAAACTTCGAAAAGATATTTGTCGGACAAAACTCTAAAGTGGTGCACCACTTCACTCAGCGCGGCATACCCACCTACTCAGAAGTGTACAGAAACCACGCAGTGAACAAAAAAATCATAACAAACTTTGTTGCAGGTACATACAAGCACTACTACACCGACGACGACACACCTGTGGAGAAAATTGATATGGAAAGCTATTCTAGTAGTTCCATTCCATTAACTACTTACGAGATTACTGAGCATCATGCATCTGGCAATATCAAAAAGATTGAGAATGAAAGCTATATAGAGGAGTTTGACGACAACGGACATCGCATCAAAAACACAAGTATAAACAGAGCAGGAAAAGCCGGACTTGTAACAGAATACAGTTACGACAATAATGGATACGTAAATGAGATTAAGTATTTTGACGAAAACAATGAACTACTAGGGAGCGAGACCTACACTTTTGACGAAAACGGAAACCAATTAACAAAATCGACCGAGCAAGGACTATCGTCCGAATCATCCTATAACGCTGACAATAATGTTATAGAAACTATCACCTATACTTATGTTAACAATTCTGAAGACGGGAACGAATTGGTGCAAAAAAAATACTCTACACGCAAATTTGAATACAACTCTAACGGGACTCTTAGTAAAATAAGCGAAAATCGCCACCATGATACCGGCGACGATATTTACTACATGAAATATAATTATAATGGAGATCTGCTTGTAAGCTCCAAAAGGGAGGGCTCATTCAGTGCGGATGAATACATCACTTACTACGACGAGAGAGGATTGCAAAAAGACGAGAGCGGAACAATGGAATTTGATTACAAAGGGCGACTAAACAAATGCATATACCCCCTTGCCAACAACCGAACAAAAGTGGAGTACTACGACCTGAAGGAAGAACTTATGGGAACTAAAATCTACGACGAAAACGACAACTTACTTTACAATGTAAACTCAAATTATTTACGTCAATACTGGGACAATGGAAACACAAAATATGTTGTTAGATTCTACAATCCGGAATATATAGATGAATATCTCGATGCAGAAATTGAAGTTGTACACCCAACTACCGAAAGCCAGTTTGCCCTTATTGGAAACAGCATTATATTGGATCAACACAAATATGATGAACAAGGGACAAGAACATCTTACACACAATATATACCTACACGCCTACCTCAAAATGGAGAATATATTGCAACTGCTTTTGAAAGACGATTCGATGAAACAGGTATCGTACAAAAAGAATACTACGCGAGCACTTTTTATTATCATAACGAAGCAGATGCAATTCCCTACAAATACATCGTCACAAAATACGACAATGTAAATAGCATTCAAACGACCACCACCTACGACTCGGAAGGAAACATTATAAGCCAAAGTTAAGAACCATACAATTACAAAATGATAACAGCACTCTCGGGCAGCAAAAGCTGCTCGGGAGAGTTGTGTTAGCACAAGAAGAACCGATTTATAAATAGCAATAATTTTAAAAAATAGAAACCATGAGTAAAGAAAACTTATATCCAGGAGTAAAGAAATGTCCTTCATGTGGAAGGAGAAGAGAAGATGTATCATACATATCTAAACTTGAGTGTTGTGGCACAACATACTGTTCAGGTTGCGGAGGCTCTAGAAGTCGTATTTCAATTTAAAACAGATAATTGAATGAATAGCTAAATTTATAAAACAATGAAAGCAAAAATTCTTTGCAGCATCATAGCATGCTTTTTATTAGGCTTCGCTGCCTGTAAAACCGATACTGTAGACACCCTACCCCAGCTAAAACTCCATGTTGTGGATAAAGATGGTAATAGTGTCTCGCAAGCAAATGTGGCACTTTTTGACAATCAGAACGACTGGCAAAACAACACTAACACTATAAGCTCTGCAATTACTGACAATGACGGTAATGCACTATTCAGCAATTTAGACGAAGAGATTTATTTCTTCTGGGTAGAGAAAGACGGACTCAACAACAACTTCGGTACTGCTGCCGTAGAAAAAAGCCTATCCACAAACACCATAGCAG
>JBKEAJ010000089.1:0-17118 GCA_047972135.1 Bacteroidales bacterium
CAGCTTTCATGACGTAAAGTTTCGAGACCTCAGGATTGTCGAAAGCAATATAGTGAACTCCAGGCACAGCATTGAGGGTATCGGCGACCTTCTCTTGCACTATATTTATTGGTCGGTCGAAGTCCTTGATACCGCCGATGGCATATAGGTCGAAAAACACCGTGTCTTGAGTACACGACGAGCCTTCGTAAACGAATGAGTATGATTTGCTAGTGTCGCTAAAATTAAAGTCCGCTTTATAGATTTGTGATTGGTCTGGACCGAACTCTAAATACTGCACATCGTTGTATAGCTTATAATCACGTTCGCAGGAACAAAGCACAGTTATAGCACCTACCAATGAAGTAATAAATAGTTTATTCATTTCTGTAATATTTAATTGTTGGCGTATGGTTCGCTTATAGGTGTAGGGACGACATATTTTATTTCTACAATCTCTGGGGGTAGCCATAAAAACTTGTCTATGCCAACATTAAGGCGTTTGTAGGCATAAAATGCTTGTCCTTCGGCGAAGAACTCTTTGCGATACTCTTTTACCAACTCGTCTTGAATTAGCATCTTGTCGTCGGCAAGTGGCAGAGGAGGCAGGTTTCTGGACGCTCTAAAGTCATCCCAATATAATTGAGATGTAGCAAGGTCGGGGGATGTTTCTATAGCAATAAAATACATCTCGCTCAAGCGTATCATTGGAACCCTGCGGTAGTCGCTGCCAATTGATGTAGGTTCTTTTTCTGCTACTTTATACTTTATTATGGAGTAGGCAACCGAACCGTTGTCTGTCACATTTGTTTCCCAAAGCATAGTTTCGCGAGTGTCTGTCCCTGTGTTGCCGTATAATTGGGTATTTACAAGCAGTGAATTAACGCCTTTCTTTAGTGTCTGGTCTTTAAATGTCGATGAATATAGTTTATACATGTTGTAGTTATGTATTCCGAAAAACTGTTCACTGACAAGGTTGTAATCACCCCCCGAAAAGTTCGCTGCAAGTCCCAGTGTCTTAGTGGTATTGCTGATGATCTCGCTTGCTAGTTCATAGGCTTTGTCTGTTTCGCCAAACCAAAGTGCTGCTCTGGCTTGCAATGCTTTTACAGCCTCGTTGTTCATTCGTAAAGGTCTCATGTATTGATAGTTGCCGGATTGTTCAGCCTCTCTGAGCAGAGTGTCGGCAGCTCTCATATCGTTCTCGAGAGCTGTTTTAAACTCTGTGTAGGAGCTATATGTATGGTTTTCTTTAGATAGGGTAGTAACATAAGGCAAAATTTCATCATTGGTCTCCGTGCCGGGCACAGGGCCAAACATGCGCAGTATGTCGAAATGAATATAGGCACGAAGTCCAAGGCATTCGCCTTTTATTTGCCCATAAAGACCATCGGTGCTGAATATATCTTGCTTATCGCCTAGCTCTGTCAATATTGCATTTATTTCTGAAATTGTAAAATATTGCTGTTGGAATATGTCTTCGATGGTTCGTTCAACACTTGCGTCTCCATAATTAAATTTCCCTAGATATTCAGGAGTCGTAGCTTCTTCAACATCCCATGATGATACTAAGTATTCGATGGTAGTCATACTGAGCTGTTTGCCGTATGTTTTGTCGTCTTTCATTGCAATGTAGACCCCACTGAGTGCATCTTTAAATCCTTGTTCGGAAACGAACATATCTTCTGCAGGTACTTGCCCTTCAGGCATAACTTTTAGCCACTCGTTGCACGATGTCAGAGCGAATAGGTATGTTATTCTGATAATGTATAATATATATTTCATGTGTTTGTTTTTTATGCTATAAGCTGTATGCTATATGCTTTTTGTCTATTACCTTAAAAGATTATATTTATGCCAAGAGCAAAATTCCTAGAGAATGGATAGCTGGTTCCTCGCTCTCTTTTTACGGTAGATATATAAAACAAATTTCCAGCATTAGCCGTAAGTTCAAAGCTCTCGATGCCCATTTTTTTCACAAATTTCATCGTCTTGAGGTTATACCTTAGATTGATATTTTGCATTGTCAGAGTGTTTTCGTCTTGCACGAAACGTGTAGACTTGTAGGTAGTTTTTGTGTCGAACAGCGACTTGAACGCTGCATGGTCGCCAGCTTGTTTCCATCTATCGTCATACACTCTGCTGTCTACATTGTATCTGTAATTTGCATTTTCAACCCTATCTATCAGTGTTGAGTTATAAATCTGCCCTCCCAGTCGATATCCGAAAGACATTGTCAGCGACAAGTTTTTACGGCGCAATGAGGTGTTTATGTTTCCTTGTAGTTTGGGTTCTGTGTTTCCTCCGTCTATTAGGTCTTCTGAACTCCAAATGAATGATTTTTCGCCGTTTTTCTTCAAGTATGCTTCTTTCCCAGTGTTTGGGTCTATTCCGAGCGAGCGCACAACCCAAATAGTACTCATCGAGTGTCCTTCTTTGAAGAGTTTGTTGGGGTTTGCAGCTTCTTTGCTTTCCAGTTCTGCTTGTGCTTCTTTTAGTGCCTGAGATAGCTCTGTTATCTTGTTGACATTGTGTATGCCAGAGATACCGACATTCCACGAAATACCTTTTGAGTAATCTCTAAGGATGAACGCTGTCAGTCGAAATTCCAGTCCTTTGTTCGACACCTCTCCTATATTTGCTACATAGCTGTCGAAGCCGTTTGACGGAGGTAGATTTACTGACGAAATCATGCCCTGTGTACGCTTGTTGTAGAAGTCGAAACTTGCCGACAATCGTCCTTTCCAGAGCTGCGATTCAATCCCTAAGTTGTAGCTGAAAGTCTGTTGCCATTCAAGCTCATCGTTGCCTAGTGCCATAAGGTAAGCACCTGTCAGACTGTAATATCGGTCGTCGGTATAGTATTTATAAGTGGATAGTGCCTGATATGGACTAAAGTTTTGCGAGCCGCGAGTTCCTGTCGAAGCTTTTAATCTTAACTGATTGACGAATGAGCCTTTCAAGAAGTTTTCTTCATGCAAGTTCCATCCTACACCTGTCGACCAAAATGGAGCAAAACGCTTGTCAGAGCCAAATTGAGAAGAGCCGTCAGTGCGCAATGAGAAGTCTGCAAAGTACTTGTTGTCATACATATAACTGGTGTTGAAGGTTAGACCGATAGAGCGAGAAACACGTTCTTGTCCTGATGGCGAGCCACCTTCTGCATATTGAAGTGCTGCACCCAGATAGTCGATGTTCTCGCTAGTAAAGCCCTCAGCTTTAAATGTATAGTATGAATTTTTATTTTGGCGGATGTTGTAATTTGCACCGGCAAAAAGTATATGTTTGTCCTTGAACACCTTATTATAACTCAGATTCAAACTTCCATCGTAGTTGAATCCTTTACCTGAGCCATACTGGTATGAACCCTTGCGGAAAAAGTCTGCTTCGGAGTAATTTGCAAAGTCTGTATGGCTAGCTGGCTTGTAGTTATCCGCTGTTTCGTGTGTTTTGCTCAATCCCAAGTTTGCTCTAAATTTCAAGGCTTCTAGTATGTTCCATTCGATTGACAGGTTGTTTGTAATCTTGGTCTCTTCGTTTTTATCAAAAGTGTTGAGTGTTGCATTGTACAATGGATTTGCTGGTAGCTTAGTCCACATGTAATAATGGTTGCTGTCGCCAAAATCGCCGACCTGCCTTGCTATGTTGCCATTTGCATCATAACCTGTCCAGTATGGATTCATGGTAACATACTGGGAAAAAGAACCATAAGGGCTATTTTCTCCATTTGTTACGCCGACTATAAGGTTGTTCTGGAAAAGCCAGTTCTTTTGTCTGATTACAAGTTTTAGGCTACCGTTAAAAACCTGTTTTCCTGAGCCTTTCATAACGCCTTCGATGTTGTTGTACTGTACTGTTCCCGCATAACTGAATTTCCTGTCGCCACCTTCAATGCGTATATTGTGTTTTTGTCCTACGCCAGTTTGTAGGGGTTTAGAAAGCCAATAAGTATCTACGCCACTGTTTACCTGTGCTAGTATAGTATTGTAGTACTGTTTGAGTTTAAAATCGTTATTCGGATGTACGTGGTCGTATAAACCTACTGTACGCTCTAGTTCTAATTTTTCTCGTGCATTCAGCATATCGTACGAAGTGAGGTCCGGAGCTTCAATCATTAAATCGCTACGCCAAGTAATGCGCATATTGCCCTCCTCTGGTTGTTTTGTTGTAACCACTACAACACCGTTAGCACCGCGCGAACCGTATATTGCCGTTGCAGATGCATCCTTTAGAATAGTGATTGATGCAATGTCGTTTTCATTCATGTTTTGTAATACTCGCATGCTCGACTCAAAACCATCAAGAATTACCAAAGGTGTGTTTAGAGATGCTGCTGCTTCGTCTTGTAGGTCGCCCACATTAGGGAGGCTAGTGTTACCGCGAATCTGAATGTCTGGTAGGCGGTTTGGGTCAGAGCCGAAAGAGTTGCTCTCGATAACGTTGAATGCAGGGTCTATGTTGCGAAGGGTCGATAGCACGTCTCTGTTTCCAAAACGCTCCAACTCCTCTGCTTTTACTGTTGTTACTGCCCCGGTGTATGACTCTGCTTTGCGGGTGAATAGTCCTGTAATTACTACTTCGCCAACCTCGTTTATGTCAGGAAGTAAGATAGCATTAATAATTGAACTTTTTCCAACTTCTTCTTTGTAGCTCTTAGTTCCGATGAATGAAAATGTAATATTTCCGGCTACATTCTTAGGAATGATGAGTTTGTACTTGCCATCGTGATTAGTGATAATCATAACTTCTGGCTTTTCGGAACCACTTCTCCGAAATACTACATTTACTCCCGGCAGTGGCTCTCCGTTCTCGTCAACAACGCTACCCGTAATTACCCTGTGCTCTGAGTTCTGTTGATTTTTAACAAGCATGTCTTCTGATCTTACACTAACATGCTCTGTGTTGTCGGCAAAACCTAAACCCTTAGGATCTCTACCGTTTACTGTTGTGGTGCCGACCAAGGCACCGAATAAAATAAGTAATAATGCTCTTTGCAAAATACTTAAAGGCTTATCATCTTTGTCTTTAGGACAAAAATTAATCGACCATTCATTTCTCATAAATCATAAAGTTTTATTCATAATCAAAAGTTATTTGTTGTTTTCTTATTAGAGTTGTTGAAATATTTAAGTTGTCTATTATACCTAAATAAAATTTCATGTAGTTTGTTTTACATAAAAAACCGAAGATGCATAGTAGTAAAACGCCTTATATGATTCATATAGAGTTAATTATAAAATTAAAATGTCAGTATTATCTCGTTTCTGGCTGCAAGAATAGACAAAAAACTTCAGATAAGATAATATTGCGACAGTATTTCGTAAAGATTAACTGTGCGTATCTTTACCTGAATCTGTCTTAATGCCTTTAAGTTAGGGGATTACTCTTTGTTATGCGCAAGTTGCAATATGTGTTAAAATTCACACTCTTTCGCTATTGATTGTCAAGTGTCGGCATCGATAGTTTTTGTGTCTCATTACAAGAGTGTTAGCATGGCAATCTGTTCATTCCGTGCCGTCATTGCGAGCGCAGCGTGGCAATCTGCTCTTTGTTGTAGGAGATTGTGCTATATGTTTGATGTCGCACTTTCAGGCATCAACAACACACCTTCAAAGACGCACGACAATTCTATCTATCTCCTACGAGGAATGTTTATATTTTTTCGCCTACATCTTTTATTAAGCGAAACAAAATGGCTAAAATTCAATTCCTGTTTTACTCATTTCAGAAAGTCTTGAAGCAGAGGTAAGTCCTCTGTCGAAAAGATAAACTGAGGCATGTTCTTTCGCCTTCTTAAAATGATTCATTAGCATACGCTGCTTCATCATGAACACTGCCTAAAGAAGCAAACATTCCATCAAAATTGATAGTGTATTTGATCATCTTCTTTTTCTTATGCTCATTACCACAGGTTATTCCATTTAGGAGTTTGTTGCTTGCTTCTGCAACCAGAGTGCTATCTACACGTTCCAGCTTCATTCCGGCAATCTCAGGTTTAGTGTATAAAGAACTAAAACGCTTGTAGATACATTCATATGTTTTCTCAAAGAAAGAAAGTTCAATGATTGATAAACGCTCTGAAATGGAACTGTGACTGATACTTTTCCTATTTCCGACATTGAAAATAAGCTTAAATATTGGAGATCTAAAAGCATCGGCAAGCCCACGCTGGCTCAATCTATCTATATGAAGTATTCCATATAGGAGCAAATAAAACATTAGTTTGCCATTTAGAACTTTAGTACAATAATCCACCTTAGTGTCTTTGGCTAATTGGCTCAAATCCGAGTCAGGTATTTCTTGGAATAGTTCAACTAGCCGAATTTTATGATTGAATAGAGATATTTGTTCGTATTTTCTCTTTACAAAGAAATCACAATGCCAATCTCAAAAAACAATTACTTACTGACTTAAATTATTGTTCATAAATTACTAAATCTTTCTATTTTTAGGATTCAGACAAGGGGATAAGAATATTTTATCAACAAAAATGGCTATATCAACATTTTGTATGGGAAGATGCAGTTTTAATGAATTGCCCCTATCTTTAGATGGGGGAATGATATAAACATCATCCTAAAAGGGCTTTAGACCAAAGATTATACATGGTAAACATTTGGGCTAACCCTATGTAGACTTAGACTACCTCTTACCTCCAGCTAAAGCAGGAGGCTATGCATTTGCCCTTATTTCCACTCAGCCAAGCAAAAAATAAGACGCACTTTACTCGTTATAGAGCAATAAAAATCTTCCGAACATGACTAGGCGAAGCCCTACGAAAAGATAATTCCTAGTATATCAAGCACTGAAAGTGCGATAGCTATTACTCGGATGCTCGAATGTTTAGGTATTTGGATTTTCGGATCTTCTGACTGACAGCCAGGCGGAAAATGTTCTGCCCTTACTATGTCCATCTTCTGTCGTCATTGCGAGCGTTAGCGTGGCAATCTGTTTCTGTTGCAGGAGATTGCTTCGTCGCCAGCTCCTCGCAATGACGAACTTTTATCGGATGTTTGCTTATAGCCTACGGCATATAGCATTTTTTAAACTCTAAACTCTAAACGTTTTAAACCTTAAACAACTAAACAGTTCAACAATTAAACGAATCAACATTAAAATGTGTATGTCGGCTAACTATTTCGTCTCTAGTGTGTTGAGTGCTAAATATAGATAAAATCTATTGGTGTAAAATAAACAAATAAAGCCAAATATTTTGTTTGTAGTCATTTTTAACTTACCTTGCGTGATATTGGGTAATTAGGCGATATTTGAAATATATAGTAGTATTAGATTAATTACGAGAGGATTAAGGCTTGCAATAAAGATATATAGAAATAAATTAATAGAGTATGAAACGAGCCATGAGAACAAGTTCTCACATACGAGAATGATTATATTGGCGAGATACATCTGACAATTAATAAACAAAATATAAACAGATGAATACAATTTTATTTTTTATGATGAGGAGACAGTTGATGTATCTCTACCGTTGTTGTGGTAGAGTTACAATAGTAAGTGTTGTTCCCATTGTGCTGGCACTTGTTTTTGCTGGTACGGTAAAAGCGAATGAGACGGGTCCGAAAAATCTGGATTTAGTTCCTTACACAGAATTAAGTGCTTCGATTTTTCAAAAAGATACATTGAGCAGTCAGTCGCAAAGTTCAAAGACTCGGGAGATTACCGGTCGGGTAGTCGACGAAACTGGCGAACCAATGGCAGGGGTTAATGTTGTATTTAGGAAGAAAGGTTCTACCACTCCTGTAACAATGAATATATCATCAGTCATTGGTACTTATAGTTTGACGATTCCCGATAATGTGCAAGGAACAATCAGTTTCACGTTTATAGGAACCAAGGGCTACACCGAAGAGGTGAAAGGTCAAACAATTATAAATGCAACTCTACAATCTGATGTAAGTGAAGTTGGTGAAGTTGTTATAACGGGGATTTTTGAGCGTAAATCAGAATCTTATACGGGGGCAACAAATACTGTTAAAGCTGAGCAGTTGGAGAGATTTGGTAATAGGGATGTGCTGACAACCATCCGAAATATCGAGCCCTCGTTCAACATCCTTGAGAGTAATATTTACGGTTCGGATCCCAATCGTTTGCCAACAGTGCAAATTCGAGGAAATACAAGTCTGCCGAATGTAGGTAATCTGCAAGCCGAAGCCTCAGCTCAGCTTAATGCACCTTTGGTAATACTCGACGGTTTTGAATCGACAATGAAGATATTGCAGGACATGAATGAAAATGATATAGGGTCGATTACTATATTGAAAGATGCCTCTGCAACAGCGATATATGGTTCGCGCGGAGCAAATGGGGTGGTGGTGATAACAACCAAACAGCCCAAAGCGGGAGATATGCGTATCACATGGCGCAGTGATTTGACCATCGAGGCACCGGATTTGACCTCTTACGACTTACTGAATGCTAGGGAGAAATTAGAATTAGAGCGGAAAATGGGTTTGTACAAAGGTAATACTTATGCTGAAGGTGTGGAGTTGGAGCAGTATTATAATTCTATTCTAGCTCAAGTCAATAAAGGAGTAGATACCTATTGGCTGTCTAAGCCACTGCAGACGGGTATCGGACAGAAGCATAGCATTCGCATTGAGGGAGGAGACCGAAAATTCAGATACTCCGCAACCGCTCAATATAATGATATCAACGGAGTAATGATAGGTTCTGATAAGCAGACTTTCAACGGAGGAGTTAAACTTATGCTAAGACATAAGAATCTGCTTTTTCAAAACAACCTGATGGTTGGGATAATAACAGGCGAGAACAGTCCATACGGTTCATTCTCTCAGTATGTAAGTCTGAATCCATATTGGACGGGTTATGATGATAATGGTAATGTTTTGAAGCAACTCGGGTATTATGGTAGCGACAACTATACGAAACGTTGGAAAACGCTACCTATAAATCCGCTCTACAATGCCACTCTTAACACTTTTGACAGGACTAAGACCAAGAGAATTACAAATAATTTTTCAATAGAGTGGTCTATTCTGGAAACATTGAAACTGCGTGGACAGTTGGGTTTGACCTCTTCAAATAGGACATCTGACGAATATCTTCCAGCAAGTCATACAGCTTTTGCAAATTATAGTGATTCTGATTTTTTCCGCAAAGGGTCTTATGCTTATGGTTCAGGAGAGGGCTTTTCTTATGATGGTAGTTTAAATCTTACTTATAATAAGATTTTCAAGGAGAAGCATGTTTTGTTTGCAGGAGCGAATTTCAACATACAAGAAAGCATGAGTAATTATTATTCTTTTAAGGCAGAGGGGTTTACAAATGATAATATAGACTATCTCGGGGCTGCAAAACAGTATGCAGAAGGAGGTTCACCCACAGGCACAGAGAGCCTTAGTCGTTCTGTCGGTTTTGCTTTTAACGCAAACTATATGTACGATAATAAGTATTTTGCTGATTTTTCTGTCAGAACCGACGGGTCGTCGCAGTTTGGTGCAGACAAGCGTTTTGCTCCGTTTTGGTCTTTAGGTATTGGCTGGAACTTGCACGAAGAAACCTTTTTACACGACACTTTCATTAATCGATTAAAGCTAAGAACATCAGTAGGGACAGCAGGTTCGCAGAACTTTAGCTCTAGTCAGGCATTATCTACGTATGTATTTTATACAGACAATCGTTACGACAATTGGACGGGCTCGTATCTGAAAGCATTGGAAAATCCCGATTTGCGGTGGCAGCAAACCTATAGCTACAATATCGGAACAGACGTCGAAATCCTTGATAGTCGTATATCATTGAGTTTTGACTATTACCAGAAGCGAACCGATGGAATGATATCATCTATCAATATACCGTCGTCCAATGGTTTTTCGAGTTATGTTTCTAATATTGGGGAAGTTACCAATAATGGTTTTGAATTCAATCTGTCAGCATATTTGCTTAGGGATTATTCGCGAGGTATTTCTTGGAATATCGGAATATCGGGTATTCATAATGTCAATAGAATCCAAGAATTGTCGCAGACTCTCAAGGATGCACAGAAAACAATGGAGGAAAATTCAACTACCGACCCTAATAATCTTTACAGGGAGGGCTACTCTATGAGTACAATATGGGTAGTACGTTCATTAGGCATAGACCCAAATACAGGTAAAGAGCTATATGTAAAGAAAAACGGAGAAATTACCACAATATGGGATTCAGAGGACTTAATAGATGGAGGCGAGACAACTCCTGATTTGGAAGGTAGTATCAATACTTCATTTCGTCGTAAGAATCTATCTCTCACTCTATCGTTTGGATACCGCTTTGGAGGACAGATGTATAACTCAACATTGATAAGTAAGGTGGAGAATGCTGATTATGAATATAATGTGGATAGTCGTGTTTATGACGGTAGGTGGCAAAATCCCGGAGATATTGCCGCATTCAAATCTATATACGACAAGGGTACAACTTATATGTCGACGCGTTTTGTGGAGGAGGAAAATACCCTTACACTACAGAATGTCAATATCAGATATGATTTGAAGAACATAAAGTTTGTAAAGGATTTGGGGATTGAAAGTCTTGCGCTTACAGGCAATGTCGGCAATCTATTTTACCTTTCGACAGTACGACAGGAGCGGGGAACGAGTTACCCCTTTGCACGGAATTTTTCTCTCGGTATAAACGTAGTTTTTTAATTAATAGTATATTAGACAATGGACAAAAAGCGTATAGCCTACAGCTTATAGCATAAAAAACAAACAAATGAAAAAGATAATTTTATATATAATAGGACTGTCGAGTATGCTTGCATTATCGGCATGTAATGAATGGTTGAAAGTTTATCCCGAAGGAGAGCTGCCGAAGGAAGATATGTTTTCCGACGAAGCGGGCTTTGAGAACGCCATGACAGGCGTATACATAGCAATGAAGGAGCAGAGTGTTTATGGCGCAAACCTAAGTACAACAACTATTGAGTATTTAGTTTCGTCGTGGGATGTTACTGGTGGCTCCAACACAGAAGATCTAGGGCTGTTTAATTATGGGAATACTGCTATTGAGACTACGTTTGAGGATATTTTTCAACAACAATACTTCACCATTGCAGAAATAAACTCCATACTAAGTGCTCTTGATGATAAGCAAGATGGATTTACTACCGATGGTCTTTATGGGCAAATAAAAGGCGAGTGTCTTGGACTACGTGCCTACATACATTTTGATATTTTACGTATGTTTGGTCCTGTGCCTGGCACAGAAACTTCTGCCGAAATTCTACCTTATGTTACAGTTTTGTCGAAAGATAATCACTCCTACAGTACATATTTGGATTACAAAAAAGCATTAGAAGATGATATGGCAGAAGCCGAGTCTTTGTTGGCAGAGTCCGAGAAATTTGGCAACTATGCTGACCGCAGACACATTCGAATGAATGCAGAAACTGTTAGGGCTATGCAAGCACGAGCAGCACTGTGGTTTGGCGAAAAGGAGAAAGCATATCAGCTTGCAAAGGGAGTAATAGATTCTACAGCAACGAGATTGGGAGGGTCTGCCGACTTTACGAAAGGAGATTATAATCTGATCTGCGAACAACTTTTTGGATTACACATATACACTATGTATGAATATTTTCAACTCAATTTTGAAGGACAGATGCTTAAAAAAGGGACTAATGCTTCTCTTGTTAATACAGATTTATACGAAAATAGTAATGTCGATATCAGAAGATCGGCACTTTGGAAATTAAGTTATCCTACACTGGGTGACCCCGCTTATATAATAAGAAAATATGAGGTGAGTGACGGAACTCCAGCATCTTTCGATGTTGACTACCGTCGAGTGCCAATGATACGCTTGAGCGAAATGTACTTTATTGCTACGGAAACAGCTCCAGATGCTACTACGGCACAAGTATATTGGGATGAGTTTAGAGAATCTCGGGATTTGCCTTCTGCCCCTCTTCCTAATAATGAAACAGCATTTAAGAATGAGATGACAAAAGAGTTTCGTAAAGAGTTCTTTGCCGAAGGACAAGCATTTTATGCCTACAAAAGGCTAAATACGGATAAAGCTCATTTTTTATGGATACCAACGGAAGTAACAACAATCAACTACGTTGTTCCATTGCCGAAAGACGAAGTCTATGGAAGCAAATAATAAATTATAAACACATGAAACACTATATTATTAAGCGTATGAAGACTAGCAGAATTTTTTCCTGCTTACTTTTTACATTCCTTGTCGGAGCCTTAGGGACAATATATTCATGCAAGAATGATTATGAAACCTACAGCGGGGATTGTTATATTCAGTTTGGACCTGATACATCAGTAATCTACGAATCATCCAGAGTATATGATGATACAATAAAGTCGTACTCATTTATTTATGAGGGGAATGACGTTGTTAGGCAAACGATCTATTTTGATCTATATGCACTAGGGGGTATTAAGGACTACGATCGAAGTTTTAAACTTATGCAAGTTGCAGTCCCCAACGCATTAAATGCTGTGCCTGATGTTCACTATCTAGCATTTGACAACCCTGAAGTGTCGTCGCTATATGTTATAAAAGCAGGAGAAACCCATCTGAGCGTTCCGATTGTCCTATTGAGAGATACATCGCTAAGTCATTCTATCTATACCTTAAAGATAGAACTACAGGCAAATGAGGAATTTCTGCTAGGTACTTCGGAGCTTTTATGGCGAAAGGTATATTTCACGGACATAATCACAGAACCCAATGCTTGGAGTGTTTGGGAAGGAGTATTTGGCGACTATAGTAGGGTAAAACATCTTTTTATGATTGATGCCACCGGACAGAAATTTGACGACGAATTTTTCGAAAAGAATGAGATGGCATATACTGCTATGTACGGATATGCCGCAAAGTGTAAGGAGGAGCTTGCAAAATATAATGTAGCACATCCCAATGCACCATTGCGAGATGAAAACGGGGTACTAATCATTTTTCCATAGTAGGGGGGGGAATGTGGTAATTAAAAAACAAAATATAAATACATGAAAAAGAACATATTAGCGGTCATTTTTCTGACCTTATTATTGTCGTCGTGCTACAAGGATATTGGCAACTACGATTACGATGACGAAGAGTTAATTACAATCGATGGTCTCAAGGAGAAATATTCAGGAGTGGCAATGGTTGATACTATTGATATTAGCCCTACTGTAAGCTCCACCGATCCCAATGCTGAGTTTGAATACTTATGGTATATGTTCGAACTCGAGAAAACAGGAAAAGTTAACTGCGACACCATTGCATATACCAAAGATCTTAATTATCTGATTTCCAAAAGTCATCAAGAATGGCAACTTGTTTTCGAAGCAACGAATACCAATACGGGGCTAAAAAAGATGGTAACATCCAATTTGAAGATAAATACAGAATTCACTCAAGGCTGGTATGTATTGAAAGACGATGGTACAAATTCAGATCTTGATATGTTTACAGTTAGGGATACCATTGTGCCAGTGTCGGTAGCACCCAATGTCTACAGCCGTATTAATGGCAAAGGCTTTGACGGGAAGGCAAAAACTATTAGCTTCTTTTCTACCTTTGGATGGGCATCATTTGGTGTAGTTACCGAGCAGCGATTGTTGGCAATTGCATCAGAAAAAGATGTGTCATTAGCCAGCATTAAAACGATGGAAGAATATAAAGGCACAGAAAATATGTTTCTTGGGAATACGCCATCTGTAATGGATATGGGATTTATAGGATTGTCGGGCTATATGTACAACTATATAATTAATGATGGCAAGCTCCATTATATATACGGCTTTATGCCAGGAGATGGAAGTTTCAGCCTTCCCTTGGCAAGAAATTTAGCTTATGATGAGTATCATTTATCTGACTATGTTCTGCTTGGAGTAAATTATAATTTCTTTTTCGATGATATCAGCAGTAAATTTGTTACTCATAACGACATAGCAACAGAACTTGCAGAAATCGGGCTTACGTCTACCGAAGCCAATGTCATAAGCAATAAGAAGATGTTATACATGGGATTATTGCAAGATAATCCCGATATTTATCCTGTGGCTGTTGTGGAAGATAAAACGGATAGCAACATAAAGTATATTTTCCGTGTAAAGAATAACAACGATGGTACTTTAGAAGCTCTTGATGTTGAAGCTATCCATAGCAGCAGTAAACTTTTCAATGCAACGAAAATGACAGTTAGTCATGACAATCTGATTCTATATTTTGTTGTTGGCAATGAGCTGTGGTCTAGGAATTTGCTAAGTGGGCTAGAGCAACATCAATATACGGCACCTGCTGGCGAAGATATTACCATGATTCGTCATAGGAAATATACCAATAGTGATAACGACCCTCAGTTTTCTTACAACTATATCATAGTTGCAACAAGTGATGGCTCTAACTATACGGTCAACTTTTTCAGTAAGAGAGCGGGTAATTTAAAAGAGACTCCCGATTTTTCTATGTCAGGAACAGGTAGTGTTAAGGATATTATCTTTGTTTCCCAACAGCTCGAAGAAGGGCATTACGAGCAAGGGTATTAGTCGTAAAGCTTTAAAGCCAACTTTTTACAGTTGGCTTTAAAGCTTTGTCGACATTGATTAAATTTCTCCCATGATTATTCACTTGTCGTCATAGTGTCCTATTCCTGTTTTGGGGTGTATGTGCAGTTCCTTTAAAAGCCTTTGGAGCTTTTTAAATGTGGTCGGCTCATTGCGTTTTAGTCGCTTTATATCCTCCTTTGCACCAGCCGAATACTTGAGACTATACATCGTTTATAAACTTTCCAAAAATGCCTCAGTATCTTCGGGGGTTTCGCAAAATGTATATTTACCGTCCTCAACTTCCTTCAGGCGCTCATCCATCATTTTATTAAAATCGTCCTTGCTCATGCGATAATTTACCTCATTCATAAGCACATTTTCAACATAGCTATTAATACTGCAGTTCTCTTTCCTAGCTTCAATTTTTAGACGTTTCAATAAATCAGTATTCAATCAAAATGCTGTTTGCTTTTTAGTCGTCTTTGCCGCGTCCATGATGTTATCTTTTAAAAGACAAATTTATAACAATTTTCAATGCAAGTCAAATCATGTACTGGTCTAGAAACAAGCATCATAAAAACTAAATCCCGCTGTTTAAATTTTAAATCGGAAGATTGTACTTAGTTAATCAGGAGTTCGTACGTATCCTGCATTTCTTTCAGTTTCTCGGGGTTTGTGTCTGCTTGATTAGTATGCTGAGTGATGTCTTCTTTCAGGTTATATAGCTGCCACGTGCTGTCGCAGCCGATTTCTATATTTACACTTCTTGATAGGAATGCTCCCTTATAAGGCGGTATCAACACCCAATCACCATTGCGCAATACAGTTTTATGAGATGCTTCCATTATAAGATTACTGCGTCCTTCCTGACTTTGTCCTAAAAGTACGTCGAGCATCGGGTGGCTGTCGCTTGTGCAAACCTCACTGCCTATTAGTTGAGCCATAGATGCCAATAGGTCTATCTGGCAAACAAGAGCATCTGACACTCCCGGCTTGATTTTTCCTTTCCAATATGTAATGAATGGTACACGAGTGCCTGCCTCGAACATACTGTATTTTCCGCCACGCAGATTTCCGGAGGGTTTGTGCTCTCCAACTTTCTCTACGGCATCATCCTTATATCCGTCGTTGAGTACCGGGCCATTGTCGCTTGAAAAAACAATAAGTGTGTTTTCGAGTATGCCCTCGTTTTCAAGGGTTTTCAGTAGTTCGCCCATGCACCAATCGGCCTCAACGATAACATCGCCACGGGGTCCCATTCCCGATTTTCCTACAAAGCGCACTTTTGCCACCACGCATATATCCGATTCGAGATATGCCGTTAACTATACTTTGAGCATGTCCGTGGTCGTACATCATAGTCAGCATTTCGGGATTTTCTCGTCCTGTGGGTTCACCTTCAAAGTTCTTTTTGTAGCTCACTTCGATTGGGTCATTTGGGTCAAGTTTATCAACATTGCCATTTTCTATATACACGGTAGGCACACGGTCTTGCGTTGCCGCCATAATGTATGAATAGTCGAAACCTACATCGTTGGGGCAGGGTTTTATATGTCCGTTCCAATCGATGTCTCCACTGCCAAGACCCAAGTGCCATTTTCCGACGATACCTGTCTGATAGCCCTTTTCCTTAAATACCTTAGGCAGGGTAAGTTGTGCGGTGTCAATAAGCAGAGCTGCCGAACCCAGAAGTATTTGTACGCCTTTCTCTCGCCATGGGTAAACTCCTGTTAGCAGTCCGTAACGACTTGGTGTACAGGTTGATGACGTGGCGTGTCCGTCGGTGAAACGCAGCCCTTCGTTGGCAATTTTATCGAAATTTGGAGTTTCTAGCGATTTTGCACCATAGGCTCCCATAGCAGCTTGCGAGTTACTCCCGTGCGTTTGAGTTCTTTGACGTAATAATCAAGATTCTCACTCAATTTATCAAACCTATCGTCTTTGTAAGCGGGATTACCTGTATGAAAAAAACGCTCTAAATCGTGGTCTTCCATTGACAGCAAGCTCTTCAAGCCCTGTGGTGAGCCCCTATACTTGCTTATATAATCCTTTACTGTGTTCCTACTGATACCTAGATGACGCGCAATAGTCCTATTGCCTTTCCCTTGTTCATGCAGTCGCAGGAGCTGTTTTATTTGACTCATTCTTTTTGTTTTTCCGACCATATTATTCTTTTGGTGGTTTATACCAAAGGAACGAAAAACTAAAATCATGGGCGGGTCAGCATGCTCCGGAATATCCATTTTGCTTATTTGCGACATAGCATCAAGGCTTATCGCTTTCGCTTATCAAGTTTTTATTGCTCTAACAGCTTGTCAATCAGAGTTTTTAAATCAGGTGTAGACGGACGAGGAGCAGCAGATGATACAAGAGTTCCATTCTTGCCGACTGCAATAAAGCGAGGTATTCCTTTTATTTCATAGGCTTTAACAATGTCGCTTTTCCAGCCTCCTGCAAAAAGCTGTATGCCTGCAAGCTCTTCTTTTTTGACAAAGTCTGCCCATTTTTGCTTATCCTTTTCTTCGTCAATTGATACGGATATGAAAACAACATCGCTGTTTCCATGGTATGCTTTCTCGAGCTTCTTGAAGTGAGGGATTTCCTTTTTGCAAGGACC
>JBKEAJ010000090.1:0-1865 GCA_047972135.1 Bacteroidales bacterium
CTATAAACGAAAAGCGGAGACTTGCCCCTTTTCCTACCTGCACCTCAAACTCCCCGTTGCTGTCGCTCAGTGCTCCTTTACTCGTTCCTTCTACAAAGATAGCAACTCCCGTAAGCGGCTCGCCCGTGGCAGCTTCTACAACCTTACCTTTTGCCACACTCTGCGCATATGCCTCGCTACTTAGCAAACATACCGAAAGGGCAATCAGTACTAACTTTGATAATATCATTTGTTTCATATACCAAGATTTAATGTTAATATCATATCTTCCGTGTCTCATATAGCTCAAATACCAATATTTAACTTTTTGTTCATGACAAATATATAATATAGTTAAACACCTTGTACACAGCTAAATTTCTCTCATTCTATGCAAACGATTGCGCAAACGTTTGCATGGACAATACTTGACTATGTTTATTTTTAATTAACTTTACGGAGAGAAAAATAGGCTTATAGCGAAGAAATAAATATAAATGAGCAAAGGAAGAATAACAATAAAGGATATTGCCAGAGAACTAAACGTCTCTGCATCAACAGTTTCCAGAGCACTGAAAAATCACCAAGACATCAGCAAGAAAACTATCGATGCCGTGCATGAATTGGCAAATAGATATAACTACACTCCAAACACATTGGCTATCAATCTAAAACATAGCCGCTCAAACAACATTGGTGTTAGCATTCCCAAAATTTCGCATCTCTATTTTGCATCAATCATCGAGGGCATAGAGGAATACGCCGAACAAAAAGGCTACAACGTATTCGTGATGCAAGCAGACGAAAACATGGAGAAGGAAAAGAAAAATATTGATGTTTTCATAAAAGGACAAGTAGCAGGAGTTCTCTGCTCGTTTAGCAAAACAACCCAAGACTTCGATCATTTCCAAAATCTAAAAGAGAACAATATACCACTAGTGTTTTTCGACAGAGTATGCCACGACATTGAGTCATCCTCGGTAACATCCGACGATTTTAAAGGAGCATTCTCAGCTGTGTCGCACATGATTAAAACTGGCTGTAAGAATATTGCCATCCTGCATTCGCCCGTACATCTCAACATTACTGAAAACCGAATAAATGGATACATCCTTGCCTACAAGCAGGCAGGAATGGAAGTGGACGAGCGTCTGATTGTCCCCTGCGACACAAGGGGCAAAGCTCTGAAAACTGTCCCAAAACTTCTGAAAAGGTTTCCCAATATAGACGGGATATTCACCGTAAACGACATGATTGCCTCGGGTGCATTGACCACCGTGAAAAAAATGGGATACAAAGTCCCCAAGGATATTTCAATATGTGGCTTTTCAAGTGGTATAATATCCGAAGTAACCGACCCTCCATTAAGCTCCGTAAATCAAAACGGCTTCGACATAGGAATGAAAGCCGTCGAACTGCTAATCAGGGAGATAGAAAGCGAAGGTGATATTGTATATCAAAATATCGTACTGCCAACTCAACTAGACCTGAAAGGCAGTACAAAGTAGTGAACAGCCTTTTTTAGTGGTGAATTGTGAATGATAAATGCAGTGTTTAATCGTTTAACTGTTTAATTGTTTAGAGCTTAAGGTTTAGAGCTTAATTGCTTGAAGTTTAATGAATTGTGCCAATTGATGAATAGCCTTCTGCTTTAGCTGGAGGAATAATCAACAACAAAATAAACGAACGTCATTGCGAGGAGCTTGCGACGTGGCAATCTCTTTCAACAGAGAACAGATTGCCACGTTGCGCTCGCAATGACGATTCACTCATCACTGACCACTCATCACTAAACTCTAAATTTATTTCTTCTCGTTCTCGGGGCGTAGCGAGCGAACGGTCTGTCCGGCTTGCCACATCTCAGAATCACGGAGTTCTTTCAATTC
>JBKEAJ010000091.1:0-7789 GCA_047972135.1 Bacteroidales bacterium
GAATAAGATAACATTGGAAGACATCGCCTCCAACGTAGGCTATTCTGCATCGCATTTTGGAACTCTGTTTACTCAGCGAACATCATTTTCCCCAATGGTGTACTACAACCAGCTCAAAATACAACGAGCCTGCTCATACTTGCAATTTACAGACCTGAAAATCAAGGAGATATCATACAGGCTTGGTTTCTACGATCAATTTCATTTTTCCAAAGCCTTCACCCACGAGATGAGCCTAAGCCCCAAAGTTTACCGCACAAGATATAAGAACGAATACACGCCGCAGTGCTGAACAATACGAGAACTGCAAAAAGAAGCAGTATTAATACAAGCTATATGCTGTAGGCTATAAGCCAAAACAAATAACTAATCTCCGAACCAGAGCATTTAGCTATGAATCAAGGGAATTTTAACTTATGGTTAACTTGACAATAAGTGAAAGTAGTAAAAAAAAACGTTGATTTTATTTGATTTAATAAAAAAAGTTCTTACATTGCAGAGCAAAACTTTAGCAAAAAGTCATGAAATCTGCTCGTATTACATGGAATTTATGTACGTCTATTGATTCAAAAGGAGGCGCACTATACTCGTGCTCTTATATCGCTGATAATAAGCATATTGCTCGCCCTCTCGCAAAATATACAATTAGCTTAAATTCAGTAAGATATACTGACTCCACATCAATATACAAGCACTCACACGCAGCACAAGTTTCCCCTACATTAAATATAGGTTCTAACACATATTTTCACAGGTTGTCAGCAAGACCACTTGCGATTAAGCTATTCCAAATATTCAAAAAGAAAAACCATAAGTTTTGCTACTCTGCAAGGGTAGCATCAATCGCCACGTCTAGCGTAAATGAGTCTTGCACTTACACTGATTTACGAATTAATACCATTGAGCAACTTATTAACCCTAAAACCCTGCCTATATGAAGAAATAAATACCTTAAACCAAAATCAATGGGGAGATATTCCCCGTAGTAAGTTACATACTACTGATGAAATGAGATGCTTCCTCATGGTAGTATGAAGTCAAATTGTAATAAACTTAATTAATTTGATAGCACAGAACTATGAACAACTTATTAAAAAAAGAGGGTAATAAGCTAAGACTTAACTTATTACCAAACATGTCTATAGCAATTAATATTATAGCATTATTGATATTCGGTATATTATTCAGTACCGGAGCCAAGCTCGCACGCTCTCAAACCGCACTTGCTTATGCACATCCTGAAACGACAAACAACACATCTTCACTCGCACTGCAACAAGGCAAAAAAAAGATATCAGGAACAGTTAAGGGTGTAAGTGGCGAGCCTCTCACAGGCGTAAATGTTTATGTAAAAGGGACAACTCACGGAACAATTACTGATTCTGACGGAGACTTCTCCCTTGCAGATGTCCCATCAGATGCGGTCGTAGTATTCTCTTTTATAGGGATGAAAACACAAGAAGTGCATGTTGCTGGGAAATCTGAATTTAATATTTCCTTAGCTACCGATGCAATAGGTATTGAAGAGATTGTAGTATCAACAGGTTATCTGTCTAAGGTTCATAAAAGAGACCTTACGGCATCTGTTTCGAGTGTCCGTGCCGAAGACTTGGAAAGTATTCCTGTTACCAGTGTCTCAGAAATATTATCCACACAATCTACTGGGCTACAAAGTATCAATCTAAGTGGAGCACCTGGAGCTAGAGGAAATTTAGTAATACGCGGTAACACCTCTATTTCTGGCGATTTGAATGCCAATACTGCATTCAGCAACCCACTATATGTTGTTGACGGCGTTCAGACCTCACTAGAAGATCTTGCGGGCTTTAATGTTTCCAACGTAGATTTTCTGGCATCCCTGAATCCTGCCGACATTGAGAGCATCGATATTTTGAAAGATGCTTCGGCAGCGGCTATTTTTGGTTCAAGGGGGGCAAACGGGGTTATTATAATAAACACCAAAAAGGGAAGGGCTTTGGACAAACCCGAGTTTACCTTCACTGTAAATTTCGGTATTCAGCCAAAGCCAGAGCTTGTCCCAATGCTAGTAGGAACGGCAGAGCGTCGAGCAAAGATGAGCATGATAAACACGTGGTGGACAGACAGTGAGCTACAGGGCGACAATGTACCTATAATGCTGACGGACAGCTTAAATCAAGCATTTAACAACAATGTAGACTATCAAGGACTATTCTATCAAACCGGTATTCAGCAGCAATACAACTTCAGCATGCGAGGAGGCTCGGAGGCATCTAATTATCGTGTTTCTCTTGGCTACAATGACAATAAAGGAGTTGTTACGACCACCGGCTACAAGCGCTATACTTTTACGGGGAACCTCAACACCAAAGTTGGCAAGCGCTTCCGCAACCAGCTGCAAACCAAGGTAATGTTCTCCGACCAACAAACAGGTCAAGGAAATCCTTACCAATACAATACTGCTTTTTCTGGTTATGCAAATAACAGTTTGCCAGTTGCTCCAAACAATCTGCAATCTTCTCTATTTTACCTTTCAGAAGATAAGATAAGCTCTCTTCAAGGAGAGTTAGATGCCCGGTTAAATACTGACGAGACAGTACAGACCAGCATTTCAAATCTTGCTCAGCTTGATATTATCGACGGATTGACCCTAAACAACCAGCTGACTTTTGTTTACGATAGCAATAAGAAGAATTTTTATGAGCCATCTTTGACAAGACCTGAAGGCGACGGATTTTCAAGTTACTCATTATACAATAGGCGCAATTACGCTACCGACACTTATCTGAGCTACTTCAAAACCATTAATAATCACGAGATTACTGGACTATTAGGAATAAAGACTGATTATAACAAATATGAGGACATAGGAATATCTGCCGTAGGTTTTGGCAGCGATGCCATACAAGTCATAAACGATCGATACACAAAAGAAGAGATTGGCGGTTATACGGATATAGAGGCAAATGCTTTGGTATCATACTTCGCACGTTTCAGCTACAAATTCAAGGATCGTTATATCATAGAGGGCAACCTCAGTATCGACGGTTCGTCTCGTTTTGGGAAGGATGTTCGATGGGCTAAGTTTTCTGCTATCTCGCTGGCGTGGATTTTATCAGACGAGCCCTGGCTGTCAACCTTAAAAGAGAGTTTTTTGGACTTTACTAAGGTGAAATTTAGCTATGGTGTAAATGGTAAACAGTTCACAGAGAACTATCTGAGATATGGAAGTTATAATTTGGGATACGGAGGCACTGGATCCTACTATACCAATCAGATGGTAGTTTCTTCTTACGGAGGTGTTACAGGGGTTGTTCCCAACTACAACGCGATAGGCAACGACAAGCTCTCGTGGGAGAATTCCACACAGTGGAATTTTGGAGTGGAGTTGGATATGTTTAAGCAACGCTTGAGTATAACTTTCGATGCCTACAACAAAAAGACCGACAAACTATTTTTTGACATTAGCTTCCCTGCCTATTCAGGATATAATACGACAAAAGCCAATGTTGCCGGAGTTATCAACTACGGATGGGAGAGTATGGTCAACTGGCATGTTTTTCCACGCACCAACAATCTTCGCCTAGAGCTGAGCTGCGGACTTTCTCACAACGAGAACTACGTCAGCAAACTCCCCAGTGGCAACAGAGATTACACTGGTAGCGATTACGGCTATGTTGTAGGTTTGCCGCTGAATCTATACAAGATGCTTATCAACGATTATATAATTGATGATTTATCTCAGCTTCCCGTCAATCCATATACTGGTCAACCACTAACGGGGAAGGGCGCATGGGCAGCCATCCGTCCGGGCTTCCCTATTTGGAAAGATCTAAACGGAGATTATCTTATAGATGACTCACACGACTTGCAATTGGCACGCGATTATTCACCTGTCCCCGATTTACTGGGTTCTTTCAATATAAATCTACAATACAAAGGATGGTATCTCAGAGCATACAGTCAATTTTCCTTTGGAGCAGATATAAAGAATACTGTACTGAACAGTTATATGGATTCTTATGACAGAGGCGGTATAGCTTGGGCAAAAAATGGCTTAGCCGATTTGAGTATGTATTCATTCTGGACAAGTCCTGGCGACGGAGCTGCGGGAGTTCGTTTTCCTGCATTATACCCTTCATCATCAAGCCTAGGTCCCTTCTACGGTTTTAGGGGAAACCAAACTCTATGGCTGGAGAGTGGTGATTATTGGAAGATTACCAACATCTCGCTCGGCTATACATTTGAGAAAGGCAGTTTTATCAACAACATAGGACTCAGCCGCCTACGAATTTATTCATCTGTATTAAATCCATATCAATGGCAACGCTCCAAAGCCGTGGTTGATGCATCGCTAGTCAATGCTAAGGGGCATGTATTGGGCAATGGCTATCCTCAGGCATCTACTATTTCATTTGGTGTCGATTTAAGATTTTAATTCAAAAAATGATTATCATGAAAAAGTTAATATACATATCATTACTCTCACTGTTACTGCTTGGCACACAGAGCTGTAATAATTTGCTCGACCAAGAGCCGGTCAGCATCACCCACCCCGAAGTTTTTTGGGTCAACGAAAGTAATGCAGAACAAGCATTAGCAGGTGCTTACGGCTTGCTAAAGAACACAATAATGTATCAGTCAAACTTCTTATACTGGGGCGAATTTACAGGCATGACCTTCATGGACAGTCGTAGCTGGATAAGTAACTACATAGAGGGCAGCGGCAACTACGTGCTTGCTTATCGTGGGGAGTCGATAAATTGGAAAGGCTTTTACAGAGCAGCCAATTGGGCAGTAACTATTGAGCATTATGTAAGCGACATGTCTGATGATTTATTCTCAAGCCCTGAGGAAAAGAAGCGAGTAATCGGCGAAGCCGCCTTTATCAGAGCAGTAAGCTATTTTTATATTGCACGCATTTGGGGAGACGCCCCGATAGTTACGGAAAACATAGAATCGTCAGACCAACTGATTACTGAGGACGGCTACATAGTAGAAGTTCCCCGTTCGCCCGAACTTGCGGTTCTTGACCATGCTTTGGCTGCCACCGACAAGGCCATCGAGAATTTGGAATATTCCAGTCCTGGCGACAGCAAATGGGCAATTCAAGCAAATAAAGCTAGTGCCGAAGCCCTGAAAGCACATATCACACTTTGGTACGCCAGCCGCGACAATGACAATAACGAAATGTTGCAGGCATGTGTCACCGCAGCCACCTCCGTAATAAGCAATGGCAACGCACAATTAATAGACTACGTCAACGAGGGAAAAGACGGCTATGAAAGTATGTGCAAAGGGCAATCGAAAACGGGACTGTTTGAGATAAATATCAGCACCGACGTAAACGAGTCTTTTCGTTTAAGTTCGGGCGATTCATATTATACTGGGCTCACACTAAATTATCCGGTGTGGAAAGAAAAAAACACCAACACCTCACCCTACCTTAACCCTGAATGGTATGGCAATGAGTTTATGGCGCAAGATGAGGACTATGCAAACGACGTAAGAAAGGAGTTATTCTTTTATGAATACGATCAGCCCGATGAGTCCTTTGTCACCAAGTATGAATTGCGTTCTCAAGACCCTGCCTCGGAGGATCCATACGCACAATTTTCTGAAGCTAACATACTAATTTTCAGGCTTGCGGATGTTTACTTGTTACGAGCAGAGGCTAATGCAAAATTAAGCAAAGGCGGTCTTGCAGTTAGCGATCTGAATGAAATCAGGAGCAAGGCAGGAGTAAGTCCTTATATGGGAGCTACAGACCGAGCCAGTCTTATGAAAGCGATATTCAACGAGCGTGCAATAGAATTTGTAGCCGAAGGTCAATCAGGCTTTGACAGAATTCGCATGGACTATTACTACGAAGGAGTTTCATGGATGAATAGAGATCGCATTTCTAAGAAAGGGTACTTTTGGCCTGTATACCCGGGAATAATTTCCATAAATCCATCAATAGTTCAAACTGAGTACTGGAGAGGCAAAGTCTAACGAGATAAAGACTTAATAATTAGAAACATTAAATTATACAGAAGTGAAAAATCTACTAATAATATTTATTATAGCCCTTGTTTTTACATCTTGTAATAACGACGACTATCTAATAGACGGCGGAGTCAGTAATGCCGAGGTGGGAAAGTCAACATTGACATACCTAAAATCACATCCTCAGCTCGACACCTTTGCCATTCTATTAGACCGTGCCGGATTGGCAAGTACCGTTGAAGGCGAAACTACCGTGTTTGTTGCAAACAATCTGTCGATAAACCGATATGTTGACGCTATATTAACAGAGCTGAGAGAGGAAGATCCCACAGCGACATACACCATTGATGACATACCACAGGATACCCTAAAGAAATATATGGGTGGTTATATCTTTGAGGGCAAAATCACTCGTGAGGACCTGAAAAAGGAAGGTAAAGTTTATACTGCCTTAAATGGAGAACAGCATCGTCTGTCTTTGGAACCTGTTTCATCGGGAAGAATATCCTACAGTGGCAACCTGAGCAATCCTCCTGAGTATGTATATTTCACATATAAAGGGGGAAGCGACTGGGACGCCTGGGATAAGATTTCAGACGATACAAAAATCATCATCCGCACCTCGAATTTAATTTCGACCAACGGGATGATTCATGTATTGCAAGGCACACATGTACTTTTCAACTATAAAAGTAAATAGAACAAGTAGTCTAAGTATTTAAATTATAATTACAATGAAAAAGATTTTATTTATAATATCGGTTTTGGCAAGTCTTGTAGCCTGCCAGCAGCCGGAAGTCGGATACTTAAGCGAAAATATCCACGCTTTGGAAGACACCGTTTTCGTGTCTCGAGGAGTGTTTATGACATCCGCTGCACCATCAGCAGAAATGTCAACTTACCCGCTCAACTGGAGCATTTCCAGCATATTGGACAAGGATGGCAATCCCACAGAAGAGCTTTTCGAAAAACATGAAATTCAGATTTGGACTCAAAGCTTTAATGCAGACACCGATACTACCTTAGAATTAGCTCAAGCAAAATTGGAGACCTCAGCAGAACCGACTCTTAAGATTAACACAATCAGCGGTGAGATGGCCTTCACACAAGCTAGTAAATTTGTTGAGGGCAATATTTTTATGGTAAATGCCAATGTTTCCAATGTCAAGGACGAACTTCAACTTGATAGTTTTGTGGTTTTAAAATTCCTTCCTTTTACACCGGTAGAGTTCCCATCTGAGATGCGCTCGCGCATCAATTTGATAAAAAATGACGGGAGCAAGAAAGCTCTATATACGGCTACCATCCTAAACGACAACGACGATGGAGTTCCAAGTGTTTTAGACGGCACTCATCCTTATTTCAGTGTACTGAAAACCAACGAAGAACCACAACTTGGCATCAAAGTAAGAATGACTATCACAGACCGCCACGATAGCCCTATACCTCCGGAAAACATTCTCTTCTATCCCAGTGGAGCTGGCTATTTACAGAATTTCCATGACAACTCGACAGAGACAACACAAGATGCGAGTAGCTACACCTTCAGTTTGCCTGCACCTCCGTTCCCTCAATTTGGCAGAAACTATACAGGAAGCTCCTCATACCTAATGTACTACATAAGTACAAGAACAGCTTTCACTGTAGACAAAGCTGCATACGAAAGCGATTATGGTGCTCAGGACTGGAGCGATTACAAAACTAATGACAATGGAGACATAATCTGCGAGGCATATATTCGCTGGGCGATAAAAATACACGACACAGGACTCTGGGATATAAAAATGAGAATACCCTATTCGGTAGTCTTATAGCCTCTTAC
>JBKEAJ010000092.1:0-7987 GCA_047972135.1 Bacteroidales bacterium
CTTGTGTATATGGACAAACAAGGCGGAGCACGCGACGGAGATGTAACAGCAATACTAAAAGACCCTGCTGACAGCAAGTTCTACGTATTAAGATTTGCAGGTGCAAGAACACCAACTCAGAAGAAATACGAGGAGCTAGATATCAACAACTTTGAAGGTATTAGCAGTTTTGACGATATAGAGCATTATGCAGTACATAATTCACTGCCCTATTTGTTCTACAACAAAGGTGGTAAAGTGTACGAATATGACATGGAATTGAAACAAAGTTTCTTGATGCTAGACCTAGGTAGCAAAGAAATCACAATTCTCGATTTTGCAGATCAAACATACATGGCAAAATACTACGACAAGTTGCAAATCTGTTCTTATGACAGTTCAACAGAAAACAGTGGTACAATGGAATTCTTCAGCGTAGGACGCGTAAACGGACCACTTACGTCTACAGAGAAACATGAAGGTCTTGGCAAAATTGTAAGCACCGACTATCGAGTTCGCTAACATACAATTGAATAATATGGAAATGAGGATGTTCTTTTTGGGGCATCCTCTTTTCATAAAATGCGACTAAACTGACTTTTAAGGTATCAAACCTCAAACTCAAAACCTAAATAGTTCAACGATTAAACAAATCAGCAATTCAACATTTAAACAAAAAATCCCTACCTTTGTAAAAACAAAATGAGTTATCATGCTGACAGAGAGATATGTAAATCCATTGACGGATTTTGGCTTTAAGAAATTGTTCGGCTCCGAACCTAACAAAGAATTTCTTATTGATTTTCTTAACCAGCTTCTGCCCAAACATCACAAGATAAAAGGGTTGAGCTATAAGCAGAACGAGCATCTCTCCACCACCGAGCTAGATAGGAAAGCGGTGTTAGACATATACTGCGAGAGCGAGAGTGGTGAGAAGTTCATCGTCGAGATGCAAAAAGCAAAGCAAGACTTCTTCAAAGACCGAAGCATCTACTACTCAACCTTTCCCATTCAGGAGCAAGCACAGAAAGGGGAATGGAACTTCGAGCTGTCGGCGGTTTATGCTATCGGCATTCTCGATTTCATCTTTGATGCGAATAAAGATAATCCTCAGATTATCCATTATGTAAATTTGAAGAACGACAGAAACGAGGTTTTCTACGACAAGCTGACTTTTATCTACATCGAACTTCCAAAGTTTACCAAAACAGAAGCAGAGCTATCTACAATGCAGGACAAGTGGCTCTTTGCCCTACGCTATCTGCAAGATTTGCACGACAGACCCCGAGCTTTGCAAGAGCGGGTGTTTAGTAGTTTTTTTGAAGCTGCGGAAATAGCCAAGTTCACCCCTGCCGAGCATGAGCAATACGAAAGCAGTCTGAAATACTTCCGAGATATGAAAAACGTGGTCGACTCCGCCGACAAGGACGGTTTCGGCAGAGGGCGTAAAGAAGGGCGTAAAGAAGGACGTAAAGAAGGACGAAAAGAAGGGCGTAAAGAAGGTGAGAAGATTGGAATTGAGAAAGGCGAGAAGATTGGAATTGAGAAAGGGAGAGAGTTAGAACGAAAAGAAACACAAGGCAAAGAAAAGAATGAAATAGCACTGCGCATGATAGCGAAAGGGTATGATAATGCCACAATACACGACCTTACAGGCATAAGCATCGAGGAGATAGAGAAGCTGAGAGAAATGTGATAATGATAAATGCAATGTTGAATCGTTGAACTGTTGAAGGTTTAAAAAATGCTGTAAGCAGTAGGCTTTGAGCGAGCAGCCTTTATTTAGAAATACAAGAAGGTCATTGCGAGGAGCTGGCGACGAAGCAATCTCTAACGACAAAGAACAGATTGCCACGCTGCGCTCGCAATGACGAGACAGGATGGACAGATTGATGCTACAATGCTATGATTTTACAATTCAACGATTAAACAAATCAGCAATTCAAGATTTAAACAAAAAATCCCTATCTTTGTAAAAACAAAATGAATTACAAAAACATTCTAATAATCAGCAAAATAAGTATCTATCTATTCATATTACTGACTTTGCAAAGTTGTATCAATGAACCATCATACGATTTTGAGGAGATGGCAAGACGCATAAAAACAGAGCTTTGGAGCAAGCCTGCACCCAACACTGACAAACTTGACGAGCTTGTGAACTCCCAAAACGCTGATGGCAGCTGGGCTGACCTCGACTATGGGAAACTTCGCAAGCGAGAACGTACTTCCGATGGACATCTGTCAAGATTGCTGAAATTAAGTATTGCAGTAACAAACGAGAATTGCCCCAAATACAGCGACAAAGCCTACCTAAATGCAATCAGTAAAGGGCTGATTTTCTGGAAGTCGAGCAATACCGTAGCCATAAACTGGTGGTATAACGAAATTTTCTTCCCTCAACGGTTGGGCGAAATTCTGATACTGCTACACGACTTTAAGCAAAACATAGGACATCGGGATATAAAAATTGATGAGGCTGAATTAATCAAACTTTTCAAACCGCAAGCCCCTAACGGCGTTTTGTCGCACACAAGCGGTGCAAATGCTATCGATATTGCAACACACTATATATATCGTGGAATACTCACTGGTAATGGCAAGCTGATAAAGGACACTCGCGATACGATTAATAACACACTGACCGACAAAATCGGGGCTGACCTAATATACAAAGACCATGGTCCTCAAATACAAATTGCAAGCTATGGACTTGTTTACTGCTCCGGACTAATACGACTAGCAGCTATACTTGCTGACTCGCCTGCTGCCTTTGATGTCAACAGTGATAAATTTGGAAAAGTACTAAAGTTTATCAGAGAGGTTCAAATAGCATCTATACGCGGTCAATCGTGGGATTTCAGCGTTATGGGGCGTGCTGTTGCCCGACGTGGTGCACTGAGGGCGGGTCTACCCTACCTCAAGTACCTAGCCGATTATGTAGACCCGGCTAATGCCGAAATATATCTAAATGCTCTTGCGAGAATTAAAAATGACAAGCCTGCCAATTCCAATATAAGAGAGTTTAATAAACACTATTGGAACTCCGATTATACACAACACGTACGCCGTAATTATCTGTTTACTGTTAGAAACACGTCAACAAGAACAGTGGAAGCTGAACAAGGGAACGGCGAAAACACAAAGGCAAACTACTTCTCTTATGGTGCTACTTTCCTGTCTGTAGACGGAACTGAGTATATGAACCTCATGCACTCTTGGGACTGGAATATGATACCAGGCACGACCTTTGCATACACAGGAACTTTTCCCCGCAGACGTAACTGGGGTTTTAATTTCGGGAAAACAGCTTTCGTAGGCGGAGTATCCGACAGCACTTACGGCGCAGCTACACTCGACCTTGATAAATATGGCGTAAGAGCTAAGAAAAGCTGGTTCTTTTTCGATAATGAAATGGTCTGCTTGGGTACTGGAATATCAGATAGCAGTGGTGGAGACCTGAGAACAACAATCAACCAAGCATGGCTACAAGGCGGAATATTCGCAAAAGCCTACAAGCAGGATAAAGAAATCGAATTAAGCTCTAAAAACAAGGAACAAAGAATTGATAATCAGTTATATATCAGACAAGGAAAACTGGCTTATTTCTTTCCTCAGTCGACAAAAATAAGCTACTCCTCTACCCCTGCAAAAATACAGAATAACAATGCCAACGAAGTCTTTTGCTTGTGGATTGATCATGGAACTAAATCTGCCAATGCCACATACAGCTATATTGTTGTTCCAAATATCGACAATCAGCAAAAAGCCGATGAATATCAGCAAAATAATATTGAAATTATTATTAATAGCTCTGAACAACAAGCTGTTTACCACAAGAAACTCGACATATTAGAAACTATATTCCACAAAGCTGGAACACTTAAGTTCGACGATACAAGTATCGAAGCAAATCATGCCTGTGCATTAATGCTTCGCAATGGAATACTGACAGTATCCGACCCCTCGCAAAGCCTAACAGAGATAGAAATAAGCATTAATTCTAAAACTCAAACAATTAAACTACCCCCTTCTCCCGAAATGCGAGGAGCGTCTGTGAGCATTAAACTGTAGACTTCCTAAAAGTAATTAGGTTTTCTGGAAAGAAAAGGATACATTTGTACAGAATACGTACATATACAAATTTAGCAATCTGAAATAATGGAAATTATTACCACAGGCGAGTTTAGGAGTAAACTCGCAAGTTACCTTAAAAAGGTAGATGAAGGCAAAGAAATACTTGTCCAAAGAGGGAAAAATAAGTCTTATCGGATTGTTCCTATAAAAGACGATGACTATATAATAAGTAAGGAACAATTGGATGAAATAGTTGAACAAGGTATGCAGGAAGCCATGGAGGGTAAAGGCTTGAGACTAGATACGATAGAAGACTTTAAAAAACATTTTAAAAGATGACAAAATATAAAGTTGTCATAAGTACGAGAGCTCAGCATGATTTAAACCGCTTACAGGTGCATTAGCTCCATTAAGTACCGTAACATCAAACTTTTTTTAAAGCTATAACTTCCTCTCACTTCGGGTACTCCTCCTTCTCAAGGGGAGTGTCGCAGGCGGGGTGATTTGTATTTTTCATTATTATTTTTTATTCTTCATGTATCATCATCCTGCAATCCGCACCGTTACGGGTTTGGTGGCGGATTTTTCCACATGGCGTTGCCATGGGCTGAATTAATTATGGCTTGCAGCCATAAACAGCCCACATCGTAATATTTTTTCTTCGTCATTGCGAGCGAAGCGAAGCAATCTGTTCTTTGTAGGTAGAGATTGCCACGTCGCGGGCTCCTCGCAATGACGTTTGGATTTGATTAAATGTATCTCCTTGCTACGAAGATATCGGGACTACGTCCCTAAACTAACAACTAAACAGTTCAACGAATCAACAAATAAACCATAAGCTATTTCAAAAACACTTCTATAACGGGAATTTCTACATCAGGCTTATTTACAGGTAGTAACAAATTTATATCATTTTCTCCAAGATGCCTATCCATATGATAACCATGTGGTTTGCCCATTTTAATCTCAGATGCATCATGCAAAAACTGTACGTACTTGATTTTATCGGCATAGCCGGGCGATAGGAAATTTTGCAACGGATAATCGAGTAAATGAATGTATAAGCAATTGGTCGTGGGATTGTATGTCAGTAGACAGTTGTCGGGAACTGCAAAACCTTCGGGGGCTTGCGTACAGCCATAAATCGACCTGCTATTGTATTTCATCCACTCACCCATTTTCTCCAATGCATCATCAGCTCTGCTGTCGAACAGTCCTCGTGCCGTTGGTCCGACATTTAGCAACAAATTGCCTCCCTTGCTGACAGATTCTATCAACAATACCAAGAGCTGCTTATTATCCTTCCATGTATGCTCATCTCTATAATAGCCCCACGAACCTGAAAAAGTTTGGCATGTCTCCCATGGAATTTTCTCCCCATTTATTTCCGGCCATTTATCTACCTTAAATTGCTCGGGAGTAGTGAAGTCCCACCCGCCTTTATAGTCTTTCAGATCGGCACGGTCGTTTACAATAATGCTGGGCTGCAAGCGACGAACCGTCTTCATCAATTCCTCAGAACCCCAGTCGTCCCTTCCCTTTCCATATTTACCAGGAAAAGAATAGTCAAGCCACAATATGTCAATCTTGCCATAGTTAGTCAGCAACTCACTAACTTGATTTTTAAGGTATTCACGATATTTGGACATATCACGGTTTTTATTTAGCTCGTCGTATTTCTCCTGCGTGTTAGTTTTTAGAGGATGAATGTTGTCAATAGTATAATCAGGATGATGCCAGTCTATCAGAGAGTAATAAAAACCTATACCCAAACCCTCAGCACGAAAGGCATCTACCCATTCTTTGATAATATCCTTGCCATAGGGAGTGTTAGTAGCCTTAAAATCAGTATATTTAGAATCGAACATACAAAAACCTTCGTGATGCTTTGTGGTAATAACGGCATACTTCATCCCTGCTGCTTTCGCTTTGCGAGCCCATTCTACGGGGTCGTACAAGTCGGGATTGAAAATATCGAAATATTTCTCCTGATAGTCCTCTGCCGAAGTACGCTCACGAGTTTGCACCCACTCATGCCGGGCTGGCAGTGCGTAAAGTCCCCAATGTATAAACATTCCGAAGCGCGCATCCGTCCACCACGATAGGCGCTCGGTCTTTTGCTCGGCAGTTTCGTCCCAAATCTTTTTCTCTTGTGAAAATCCTTGCTGACAGGATAATGTCAACAGCAGAAGTATGATAAAAATATTCTTCATAGTTGTATTTTATACTTATTCGCTTACCACATCAAGTTCTGCAATGCCGATATAGCCATCCTTTTCAACCGGCGACACAGCTCGAAATTTTATATAACGAGCATCGGCAGCCGTAAACTCCTTGAGCTGCCATATCGGACTACTTTTAATATTTGAGAACTCTCCCGAAGATATTTTACGCCAAATCTTGCAGTCTAAGCTCACATAAAACTCATAGTGAGATATTATTCCGGTGTCCCAACGACCTTGATCGGGAAGGTATCTGAAACCTTTGAGCTTCACAATCTCTCCTAAATCAAGCACATAGTCCATTGGCTTAGCGAATTTCATGCTCCATGCAGTTCTTTCATCGCCATCGATTATACGAGAAGTCCTGTCGTTGCTCTCTCCTACTATCGTCCATTTCTCTCGTGGAATGTCAAACTCTGCCATAGTTACAGGACTTGCATTCTCTGTTTCAGGGTCTACAACGACAGCCTTTACTTTTCCTTTTTCGTTCAAACTAAAGACTTGTGTATATTTTTTGGATTCTGTCGAAGGCTCAGTCCCATCGAGGGTATAGTAAATATCCAAACCATTATCGAAAGCCGTAATACTGACTTCTCCTGCCTTGTTTCTTTGGATTTTTGGCTCTACTAATACCTTAGGAGCTTTGTATAACTCTATGTTAGTGATTGTAGGACAAGCTTTTGCATCTTCAATATTCAGCCTCACTTTTGATGCCGTAACATTTGGGAAACGTAATATCCGCTTTCTGCCAATGGTAGTTTCGTCGGCTATTTTCTCCCACCTATCGCCAATCAGTGCTTCTACGCTAAACTTCTTCACCCTCTGACCAAGGCGGATTTCCTCCTGAGCCAAAAAGCGGTTGAACTCCGTCGGACTTCCTAAGTCTATAGTGAGAGACGTGCTTAAAACTCCGTCATCACTAGCCCAATAAGTCTCAGGATTGCCGTCTGTTACATTGCTTGCTGCATATTTACTTGCATTGCCTCGCACATTGTCGGCTTCTACATCCTTGCCGTTTGCCAAAGGTGTAGCAAAATCGGCATCTATAGCTTTCTTTAGTTTCAAGATCTGTTCCACATCAGTTTCATGTATCAAGCCACGCGTATCGACAGGAAAATTTATCAATAGAGAGGCATTCCTACCTATGCTATTATAGTATATATCAAGAAGATGAGGCAAGGTCTTCACCTTATGGTCTTCGTAGGTATGATAGTACCAGCCCGGGCGGATAGAAACATCAACCTCCGCAGGTACCCAATGAGTGCCGTCTTCATGTCCGGTACGAAGCTCCTTATAATTCGGCGAACCAGGATAAAACTCATCTCGGCGGATAGGCGACCAATTGGTTTTCATTGCCCATCCCTCCTCATTGCCTACCCAACGAATGTCGGGACCTGCATCGCTAAACATACAGGCATTCGGCTGTAACTCTCGCACTAGTTTATGAGTGTTCTCCCAATCGTAATAAGTCTTATTGTCTATCTCTCTTTTTTCGTTTGCACCTCCATAGTAGCCTGTTCCTCCCATAGCTCCGTCAAACCACACCTCAAATACATCGCCGTAGTTGGTGAGCAATTCTTTCAGCTGATTTCTGAAATAAGTCAGATATTCAGGTTTGCCGTAGTCGGCACAGTTCCTGTCCCATGGCGACAGATAAACGCCGAATTTTAAACCATACTCTTTGCATGCCTCCGAAAGCTCTTTTACCA
>JBKEAJ010000093.1:0-10998 GCA_047972135.1 Bacteroidales bacterium
GGTAGCGGCAAGCGAGAAGTCATATACTTCAAATTCGCCTTGTCTCACACCTTCGATGAGTATTCTTTTAATCATTCGTATTTCCTCACGGTCATACTTACCCATAATATTATCAATAAATTCCTTTTCGGGTTCGTCCTTACCGAGTGCGTTATAGAGGTTTGAGAGTCCACGGAAAGTCATTAGTTTCGTTATTATATACTCACGCAGTTTCTCAATGGGAGTTATATTGCGGTTAATAACTCTTGAAAGTTCTTTCTTAAGCAGTTCGACTTCCCAAAGGATTACTTCGTTAAACAGTTCTTCTTTGCTACCAAAATAGTAATAAAGGGAGCTTTTACCTTTGCGTACGGCAACTGCTATTTCGCCGAGTGTAGTCCCTTTGTATCCATTCTTGCTGAACACTTCTTGGGCGACTTTTAAGATTAGTTCTTTTTTCTTGTCCTTCTTATTATTTATGCTTAAACTATCCCCCATACTCTAATGTCCAGAAGCTGATTATACTTTAATTCAAAATAAAGACTATCTATTTTGCAGAGAGGATACCGAATTACATGAGCATCCTCTCTGCAAACATATAATTAATTTTTCTTGCTTTTACTCATTGTGTCATACGCAACCGGAGTAGCCACAAATATTGAAGAGTATGTACCCACAACGATACCTACAATCAGAGCAAAGACAAAACCTCTCACTGAAGTACCTCCAAAAATACATATTGCAAGAAGCACAACCAAAGTACTCAATGATGTACTAAAGGTACGGCGGAGAGTCGAGTTTACAGACATATTTATCAGCTTACTATTTCCCATTTTAGGATGCAGTTTGAAGTTTTCTCTAATTCTATCGAAGACAACCACCGTATCGTTGATTGAGTATCCCAATACTGTAAGAATTGCGGCAATGAACGATTGGTCAATATCTAGCGAGAATGGTAGCCATCCGTGCAGCAAGGAGAATATTCCCAGCACAATAATGGAATCGTGAGCTAATGACGCAATAGCACCTAGTCCATACTGCCAATTTAGGAAGCGAACCACGATATACAAGAATATCAGCAACAATGCGATTGAAATTGATATAATAGCGCCGTTTCTAATATCTTTGGAAACAGTGGGACCTACTTTTTCGGAGCTTGTACGATAATCGGCAAGGAACACTTGCTTTGTCACATCATCTTTCACAAAACCCTTAAGTTCAGTATATAGTATATCTTCGACTTCATTGTCGATTTGCTCATTTTCCTCTGCTGATTTTGCACTTCCGATTTTATAATCGGTAGTTATGATAACACCTTTTGAGTCTCCATAAGTTTTCACATCAGGAGCAGAGCCAAATCGTGTAGCCAGTGAGCTTTTAATATTTTCGACGTTGACATCTTGGTCGAATTGGAAAACAAAAGTACGTCCTCCTTTGAAGTCGATACCATAGTCAAGTCCACGTGTCACAAGAGATATCAAGCTGATTGTTATTAATGCACCCGAAATAAAGTAGGCTACTTTTCTTTTACCGATAAAATTGATATTTGTATTTCTGAGCCATCCTTTGGAGAATGATGTTGAGAAGTTGATATTTTCTCTATTCTTTTTAAGTTGTACTTCAAATAGAAGTCTGGAAATAAATATCGCACAGAAAAGAGAAGTTATGATACCAACCATAAGGGTTGTTGCAAAACCTTTGATAGGTCCTGAGCCGAAGAAATAAAGGACAACACCTGTCAGGAAGGTAGTAATATTACCGTCAAGTATTGCAGAGAGCGCATTCTTATACCCATCCTTTATTGCGAGTTTGACCCCTTTTCCTCCGAGCAGTTCTTCTTGTATTCGTTCAAATATCAGCACGTTTGCATCAACCGCCATACCTATGGTAAGGACGATACCTGCAATACCGGGAAGTGTCAGCACCGCTCGCAAGGACGCTAATATACCGAAAATGAAAAGCATATTAACGATAAGAGCGATATCGGCAATACCACCTGCATTTCCACCGTAGAAAAATAACATATATAGCAGTATCAATATGAATGCTATAATAAAGGATATCATACCACTATGTATCGCCTCTTGTCCCAATGAAGGACCGACCACCTGCTCTTGCACTACTTTTGCACTAGCTGGCATCTTTCCTGACTTCAATATATTTGCCAAGTCTTGCGTTTCGGTGATAGTAAAATCGCCAGTGATGCTAGAACGACCATAAGGAATTTCACCGTTTATGCTGGGAGCACTTTTCACGTCGCCGTCCAAAACAATAGCTATAAAATTACCCACATTCTCTCTGGTCATACGTGCCCATGTGGCAGTACCTTCGGAGTTCATCTGCATAGTTACTTCTGGCATACCTTTCATCTGGTCGACAGTAGATCTGGCATCGGTAATAACATTCCCCGAGAGAGGTGCTTTTCCGTCTCTAGTCTCCACTCTGAGTGCATAAAGTATATATGTTTCTTGCTCAGTATTCTTATTAACTCCCCATGCAAAGCGCACTCCACCACGCAGTCCTGAGAATAAATTTCTAACTTCGGGGTATGCAAGATACTCGTTCACGGTAGCAGTATCTTTCTTAAAAGCAAATCCTATCATTGGGGAGTTTCCGTCAGTAGCTTGTTGGTTGAGGGTCAACTTCGCAAATAGTGGCGATTCTTTTTCAAACCTTTCAAAGGTCATTGAGTCAAGGTCTTGATTGTCTAATAACGAATCTAGTGCCGACGCCTCCGTTGAGTCGGATGCTGTTGTGTCTGCACTTGCCAATTCGGCTTCTTCGTTTGTCGCCACCTCTGTCAGAGCAGTAGTGTCAACCTTATCGGCTTCGTCAAGGTCTTTTCTATTCTTCACCGCAGCATTTGCCTGAACAAGCAAGTTTGCCACTTCGCTAACTTTGTAAGTAGGCCAGAACTCTAGTATTGCCGCACCCTGCAAAAGTCCTCTCACTCGCTCTGGTTCGGTCACACCGGGAAGTTCTACCATAATCTGACCAGGAGTTTGCATTTTCTGAATATTAGGCTGCACCACTCCAAACTTGTCGATACGGTCTCTCAGAACATTAAAAGAGTTATCTATGGCATCATCAATCTCAGCTTTAATTACTTGTTCAACCTCTTCGTTACTCATAGCACTAGTAACTTTGTCTTTCATATCATACGATGCAAAAACTGGCACTAAGGATACTCCTGGATTTTGCTCATAGTATGCCTTCGTGAAAAGGTTAAAAAGTCGGTCTTGGCTATGGTTAATATCCTCCAAAGCAGTATTCAGAGCCTTACTAAATGCAGGGTCTGTGGGATTTGCTGCATAAGCTCTTATCAAGTCGGCAACAGAAACCTCAAGAACAACGTTCATCCCTCCTTTAAGGTCAAGCCCCATGTTCAACTCATTTTGACGCACTTCATTCAGCGTAAAGCTTGTAACTCCTAAGTCCAAGACTTCAGTGTTGTTCATTGAATCCAAGAAGTGATTTCTTGCTTTGTTGAATGTTGTTGACTTTTTACTAAGGTCTGTTTCCAACTCAGACTGAGCAGAAGCATACTCATCAGCTATCCTATCCCACTTCCTACCCACAAAAGTAAATGTGAGCTGGTAGATGCAGACAACTGCGACGAATATCGCAATAGCGGTAATTATACCCTTGTTTCGCATTGTATATTATCTTTTTATATTATTTCAATTTTGAAAAACACGGCAAAGGTAGCTAAATTCTTCAATATATGTGTCATAAAAATTATTTAGATTACGATTTAGACTTCAATATTCCCGTCTGTTATTCTGAAATCGTTTGGATTACTCACTTTTAACCTAAATTCAAGCCTAAAATCCCAAACGATAAAACGATTCAACAGATAAACGATTCAACAGAGTATTTGTACAGCAATGCAAAATGTTTACCTTTGTGTATCAATAAAAAATAAAAATAATGAGAAATCGGATAACTATTTCTGTTGCTTTTGTGCTTGTTATGCTGTTCGAGGTCTCAGTTTCCTCCCAAAGCCTTCCGGATATACCTTTGAGCAAGCTCAAAATGGCTCTGCCTTACGCTGATGAAGTAAAAAGTGCTGATGCGAAGCGTTACAGATATGAAATAGATGAAAGTGCATGGAAAGCTTTTGGAGAGAAAGTCCCCGAAGAGTATGAGGGCGAATTTAAATACTATATCACGGGAGCAGCATCACATGGTGGGAATATGCTTTATATTATAGAACGCTATTACACGGAGGAAACCATTCATTGGTTGGTAATGGTCGATAAAAGCAACAAAATACTCAGTGCCATAACTACTGCTTACAACAACTCGGAAGGTTTTTACAGCAAGAAATCCTTAATTACAGAAAAAGAAGTAGTAGTGAACATTTTCAACCTCTACAACCAAAACAGCGACAATAAGGAGCAATACGACATTGCCCCTAACACCTTCAAGAGGACACGTTAAACACCTAAGTCCGACAGTGATATGCATTTCATCCCTTTGCTCATAAACAAGTTTAAGCAGAAGTCTTGGCTGAGGATAAGTGTCTATACCCTATTTGTCTATCTTCTTTTTTTACTTATTGTTCCCGTAGTAAAATTCAAAGCGCCCTACACGACGATAGTCTGTTCGGCAAACGGCGAGATTATCGGAGCTCGCATAGCATCTGACATGCAATGGCGTTTTCCTCCAAACGACAGCATTGCAATCTCAGAAAATCTAAAAACCTGTCTAATCAATTTTGAGGACAGATATTTCTACTATCATCCGGGAATAAATGTAGTGGCACTAGCACGGGCATTCTACCTGAACATCCGCTATGGGAAGATTGTGAGTGGCGGCAGCACCATCACCATGCAGGTAGTTAGAATGGCACGAGGTAATCCCGACAGGAATTATTTTGAAAAATTTTTGGAAATACTTTTGGCATTACGACTGGAGTGTTCCAAAAGCAAGGACGAAATACTGGAAATGTATCTTCTTCACGCTCCTCTCGGCGGGAATATTGTGGGTACAGAGGCGGGAGCATGGCGCTACTACGGCAAACACACCAATCAGCTATCGTGGGGAGAGGAGGCGACATTGGCAGTTCTTCCCAACGCTCCGGCATTAATTTATCCGGGCAGAAATCAAGATGCTTTGAAGAATAAAAGAAATCGTTTATTGGGACTCCTACACCATAGAGGCATCATCGACAGCACGAGCTACAGGCTAACATGCAAAGAACCCATGCCACAAACGGCAAATAGCTTTCCCAACATTGCCCCCCATCTCACAGAAGCCTTTGTAAGAGAACAAAGTGGAAGCAGAGTAGTAACGACAATCGACAAAAAACTGCAAGAAACTGTAAACATGGTTGCGAGAGAACACAACAAATCGCTCTCCGACAATCATATCCAGAATATGGGCATTCTCGTCATGGATATTCGCAGCGGAGAAGTAAAAGCATATCTCGGCAATATTTCCCGCAACGACATGAAATACGAAAACAATGTCGATATGATTAGGGCACGTCGAAGCTCGGGCAGCATACTAAAGCCTTTTCTCTATGCCAAAGCAATGGAGCAGGGGCTTATAATGCCTCAATCTATACTTGCTGATATTCCTCTACGTTTTGAGAACTTTGCACCCAAGAATTACTTACACACCTACGATGGTGCTGTTCCTGCCGAAGAAGCACTATACCGTTCACTAAATATCCCTTTCATCAGCATACTTCAAAAGTATGGAATAGATCCGTTTCTAAACGACTTACACAATCTGGGCATAACAACCTTGGACAGAGGTGCCGACGATTACGGCTTGTCTCTAATACTCGGAGGTGGCGAGGTCAGCTTATGGGAGATCTGCGGTGCTTACGCATCTATTGCACGAGAATTGGAGTTATACAATAATACTCGTCATTACAGCAACAGTTTACATTTCATGCCCAAGCTCCTACGTTCTCCGCTTGAAGACACAGTTCTCAGCAAGCAAGCTATCCATATTGATGCAGGGGCAATCTGGTGTACTTTCGAAGCAATGAAAAAATTAACGCGTCCCAACAACGAGCAAGGCTGGGAGTTTATGGGCAATCGCTATGAAGTGGCATGGAAAACCGGCACCAGCTTTGGATATAGAGACGCATGGGCTGTGGGTCTGACTCCCGAATATCTTGTAGGCGTATGGGTAGGCAATAGCGACGGCGAGGGCAGGCCGGGGATAACAGGCAGCTCTGCGGCAGCACCCGTTCTTTTCGATATTTTCGACAATCTAGCGCATGGTCGGTGGTTCGACAAGCCTGTTATGGCATTAAGGAGCGTGGAGGCGTGTAGTAAGAGTGGACAAATGGCAGGAGTCGACTGCGAACAGAGCCTTGAAACGGAAATTCCTGCATGTGCTGCAAATCTTCCATTATGCAAATACCATAAGACTCTACATCTAAGCAGCGACGGGCAGTGGCAAGTAAACTCCGAATGCTATACTCCCAATGATATTGTCAACAAAAAATGGTTTATACTCCCTCCGATTATGGAGTGGTACTACCGACAACACCACATGGACTATAAGCTGGTTCCCCGCACTATGCCTGGATGCCAACAAAACGAATCAGCCCCCCATTTCAGCATAATATATCCCGAAGCCAAAGCCGAAGTGTACATTCCCAAGACTTTCGACCAAACAAAATCTAAAGTAGTACTTAAAGCCGCACATCAAGATAATAAAGCGGAGATTTTTTGGCATATCGACAATCAGTTTGTAGGCTCAACACTCTCGCCACACGAGCTTGCCATTACTCCCGAAAAGGGCAAACACCAACTAACTCTGGTCGACAATTACGGCAACACTATTACACAAGAGTTTACAATCTCAAACAAAAACTAATCGTCAATCTATGAGGCAATAAGCAAATAATAGTTATAGTAAAAAAGACCTTAAGCACATAATCATCTACATATAAGACATATATAAACATGTCATTTTCTTAAAAATCAACATTATTTCATTATGTAAAACACCTATTAGATTTTATCTATTTGCATTATCAGAATATTTTTTACACCTTTGTAGCGAAAGTTTCGGCTTATTTAAATACATAATAGTTGCGCAACTCCATATTTTTTTAAGCAAACTACAAATAACAAGAATAATAACGATAATAAATGTACTTTTATCCTGGTACTGAGTTGCATGGAGTCGCCAAAAGAGGTAGCAGTTGGAGAGGTGTCAGATGGGTAGCAACCGACTAGTAAAATAAATGCATTTAGGTAATGATACACATATAAGCAAAACCTGTAAATAAAAGGATATGAAAATCAAATTATTCTCGCTTGCCATATTATTTCTATTCGCAAGCTGCAATAACGACGACAACTCCAATGTAAATAGATTGGATGTAAAACTGGACGGATTTAATATTGAAGTTCCCTATGACACGGTTAATGCATCGAACTTCTATATTGAAATCAACTATCTTTCTAATAATGAGAGTCCTCATGACTACGAGATAGAACATGCGAACGTTTTGACACGCATTAACAAACTAGACATTACACTAATTTCTGGGTTAGGCTCTATACTTGCAGATGGTACAAACATGAATCCATACTTCGTAGTTGACGAATATCAAGGAAAGAATGAGCTATACCAAACCATAGAGGACTACGTAAATATCAGCAATATACGAACCTTACGTCCTGCGTTTGCATTTACAAATCAATTTAATTTAGAATCCGATTCAGATAATATAATATCTACTGGCACTTATAAAATAAAACTCATGGTGCAGATAGAGATGCTTACGGACGGAGTTTCTTCAAATCATACTGATACTGTTGAGTGTACACTAATTCCTTAAATCGAGAAATTATGAAAAAGCACATAATATTATTATTTGTGACAGTATTTATGTCTATCACAAATATATGGAGCCAGAGTAACGAAAACGCCAACAAATCCAAGCTCAGATGGGGAGCAGAGTTTGGGATACGTAGCAGTCCAATAAAAATAGATTTTGAAAAGGACGGTGTTTATCAGGGATATAAGTTTATCAGGGATAACCCTGTTACTGCAGGTTTTTTTATAGAGAGCAAAAAAATTGAAGCCCAAATCAATACCAATGGTTTTGGTGTATCAGCAACAGTTGGATATAATGTATTTCGAAAACTGTGGCTTAATGCACAGGGAGCTTACGAAAGCTTTTATACCGATAATTTTGACAAGAACATGAATATAGGCAGGGTACAAGTAGGTATTAATTACCAAGATTTGTTTGGACAGCGTTTTAAGTTTAAAGCAGGTTTATCTGGAGGTTTTCTTACAGGAGACAAAGTGCATAGCATATACGTGTATAAGGATAAAGCAGGGGGTGACAATACAGATTACACCAATAAAAAGATTAGACGTACAGAGGAGTTCTCAATAAATTCATCCTTTGCTTGCGAACTAAATACATATTTAGAATTATTGCCAAACCCATCAAAAAATCGTAAAAGACCCATTGCCCCCTTTGTCGAATTAAATCTCTATAGAAGTGTTCCAAATGGCGAAGCTGACAAGAGCATTGAGGAATGGGTGGATGATAATTTTGTATACAAAGAGCATATTGACTACAGTAAATGGGGCAGAAGTTCTTTAAATATATGGCTAGGAGCAGGTATAAAGTGGTACTTTAAGTAGATAATGACAATAGATTAATTTTGCAGGGGAGAGCAAGGCTTGCTCTCCCTCTTAATAATACTATTATGAAACTAAAACCTTTAATCATTGTTTCACTCTGTTTTTTTTGCGACGCAAAAGCACAACTAACAGGCTTGTTTGAAGGGAGTATTGGAGAACAGGAGAGAGAGCTTATGTGGGATGTTGCCTTTGCTTTAGGACACACATTTGAAGATAACAGAACCTTTTTATATGGAGGATTAAAACTTCAGGAAATATCATTGTCAGGCAAGTCTCATCTAAAAGACTCCTCTCCGGAAACTAAAGAATACATGCCTATTCCCCTATTCGTTGGTGCAACGATATAATTTCCCAATAAAAAACTATGACCCAGAGAAGCACCCGATTGAGGTGTTAGGAATATACCCCGAGGCACGATTATACTGGACTCCTCGACTTCCTTTCAAATATAGCTAAAAGATATCTCTGGGGAATTACAAACTGTCAAATCAGAAAAGATGTCGCAGTTGGCATACGGATTAGATTTTGGATTTTACTTTGCAGTAAGGATGACTGCACTCTTTCCATAAAATTTGAATACAGCAGCATAGATATGATGGAGAGTTTACGCATGCTGAAAAAAGACGCCTTCTTTAGTGATTATGGTAAGAGCTCTCAATATCTTATCACACTATCATTTTATCTCAGAAATCTATAATAGCTATTATCTAAAATATAAACATATGAAAAAAATTATTACCGCATTTATATTATTTGCCTTTATCTTGTCGCAAAACAGCAAGGCTCAGGAGGCAGTAGCAAAAAAAAAGCGTATGGGGAGTGCAGATAGGCATGAGCCCTGTAAACGTGTACAACGAGTTAAGAGTAGCAGACAAGTTTGCTTTGCGTTCTGAAATAAACTTGGGCTTGACATACGGCTACGGAGCAAATAAAAATCATTGGTCAACTGCATTTGGAGCTGCTGTTGAGCCACGATTTTACTACAATATGAACAAGCGCATACAACACGGCAGAAAAATATGGAGTCCCGTCTTTTTCTGTTTATAGGACTTTGGTGGAAATAATAAAATAAACAGTACTAGTTTATCGTTTATAGATAAAAGAAGTTTAGTAGTAATCTAAAACCACAGATTATGAAAGCTACAATTTTAGGAATAATCAGCATCTGTTTTTTTATACAACTTGCTGCAGCCCAAAATACAGGAGTTTACGACACTTTGCCTCTCATTAAAATACTGAATGATACTGTTACTACATATGGAGCTCTGCATTTACAGAACAAATTAGATTTGAGTATAAGTGGCAAAACTAATAGTAGCAATATTGAGCAATCTAGCCACGATATGGGCATCATGAATCGTTCATTCCTTGGTGATTCAAAAAAGACACTTACTCCCTATATCGGGTATTACCATTCAGAGGAGCAGCGTTCTACATCCGGACAACTTGGCAATCAGCCCTACAACTGGGATGCATATGTTGGAGGAAAAATTAATATCTCAAAGAATGTATCCATAAATATGGGGCAAAGCATTAAAAGCATAATATCCAAAGGCGAAGGCAGTAATCAACCGGACTTTAGTATATCCTTTGGTAGCATCCCCTTTGGGAAATAGAGCACCTGAAGCACAAAAAATAGCAACGCCCTGCAAAGGATTAATCGTTTAGGGGGGGGGGAAATGCCATAGGCTATAGGCAGTATGCTATAAGCAATTTAATGGTAATTTGTTAATGATATATTATAAATGAAAATACAATGTTTAATCGTTTAACTGTTTAGGGTTTAGGGTTTAGGGTTTAATGAATAGAATATAGAGACGCACTGCCGTACGAACGCCATTGCGAGTAGCTCACAAAAAAAACCTTGCCCAACTTAATGGACAAGGTTTAAAAAAATGGCGGCGACCTACTCTCCCACATTTCTGCAGTACCATCGGCGCTAAAGGGCTTAACTTCTCTGTTCGGAATGGGAAGAGGTGGAACCCCTTTGCTATAACCACCTAAATCTTAAATATTTTATTTATGTTTTACTCTAACTTTTAGCAAACATAAATTGACACTATCGAGACACGAAAAACAAAAAAGTATCCGCGAAGAAAGACTTTCGGGCAATTAGTACTGCTCGGCTTTGACGTTGCCGCCTTTACACCTGCAGCCTATCAACGTTGTCGTCTCCAACGGCCCTCTAGGGAAATCTAATCTCAGGGTCGGCTTCGCGCTTAGATGCCTTCAGCGCTTATCCGATACCAACGTAGCTACTCGGCGGTGCGACTGGCGTCACAACCGATACACTAGAGGTTGGCCCAACACGGTCCTCTCGTACTAGTATCAGAGCCCTTCAAATTTCCTACGCCCACAACAGATAGAGACCGAACTGTCTCA
>JBKEAJ010000094.1:0-37612 GCA_047972135.1 Bacteroidales bacterium
GTTCTCAAGCATCCTCCTTTGCCAATATCATCCAGTATAATGATTTTGGAAAGTTGGTTGGTGAGCCAATGAGACATAATGCAATTAAATACGGCGAGGTGTATAGTGAAAGAAAAGGCATTCCCATTGTATTTTCAACAGTGGAGATTGACGAATACACAAAGGCAAAAGACGGCATAGTCCGCCCCGACATAAGCATTCCCTACGTAGCAAAGGAATATATGAAAGGCGGTGACCCGGTGCTTGAAAAGTTGTTGGAAATGATAAAAAGTAAATAAAATGGAGAAGCTGATTTGGAATAGATATAATTTTCTGATAGAGTCGGATAAAATAGGACGAGTTCTGTAAGCTATAAGCCAAAACAGCCACCATTTAACCCTCTCGGGCACTCCTCCTCATTGAGAAGGAGTGTTTAACTGTTTTATTCACCATTAAAAACGGCTATTTAGTGTCTCTACATTATTCTTTTCAGTATTTCTGGTATTTCCGATGGGATATTTGCCACTTCCACGCCGCATTCTTTTAGGGTTGCAATTTTGCTTTCGGCAGTACCTTCGCCGCCTGAGATAATAGCACCGGCGTGTCCCATGCGCTTGCCTTTTGGAGCAGATTGACCTGCAATAAAGCTCACAACGGGCTTGCTGACATTGGATTTTATAAAACGTGCAGCATCCTCTTCGGCATCGCCGCCTATTTCGCCTATCATCACAACAGCATCTGTATCGGGGTCATTTTCAAACATATATAAAAGGTCTTTAAAATATAGTCCTGCAACAGGGTCGCCGCCGATACCAATACATGTCGATTGACCTATTCCGTTCTCTGTCAACAAATTTACGACTTCATAAGTAAGCGTGCCACTTCGTGAAATCAAACCGACTTTTCCTTTTTTGAAAATAGTTCCGGGCAATATGCCGATAAGCGATTCGTCTACAGTAATGAGTCCGGGGCAGTTAGCACCTAACAATTTAGTGCCATTCCGTTTAAATATTGAATTTACTCGCATCATGTCGATAACGGGAATATTCTCGGAAATAACAACGACCAATTCCACACCGGCGTAGGAAGCCTCGATGGCAGCATCGGCAGCAAATTTAGCAGGAACAAACACTATCGACACATTAGCTCCGGTTTCGGCAACAGCCTCCTCAACACTATTGAACACGGGGACACCGTCTTGATTCTGTCCACCCTTACCCGGCAATACACCTGCAACTATCTGTGTTCCATACTCTTTCATTTTAGAAGCGTGAAAAGCTCCGTCTCTGCCCGTAATTCCTTGAACTACAACTCTCGTATTTTTATTTATTAATATACTCATTTTTAGTGTTTTAGTTGTTGTTTGCCAATTCAATTGCTCTTTGTGCTGCTTCTTCCATGCTCGAGACTGTTTCCAATCCCTTTTCTTTCAGTATATTAAGCCCCTCTTCATAATTTGTCCCCGACAGTCTCACCACAATGGGAACATGGCAGTCGATAGTATCTAGAGCTTCTATCAATCCTCTTGCAACATCATCACAACGGGTTATCCCTCCAAAAATATTAATCATCAGAGCTTTTACATTCTTGTCGCTCAAAATAATATTCATTGCGTCAACAACCTTTTTAGGGTTGGAGCTGCCACCAATATCAAGGAAATTTGCAGGACTGCCGCCAAAGTGCTTAATCACGTCCATCGTTGTCATAGCAAGCCCTGCACCATTGACCATACAAGCAATTTCTCCACTTAGTCTGACAAAAGAAAGTCCCTTATCTTTTGCATCAAGCTCGACTATTTCATCCTCGTCGGGTTCACGCATTTTTTCAATATCGGCTTGTCGGTAAAGAGCATTTTCGTCGAAATTCATTTTGCCATCTATGGCATATAGCTCGCCATCAGGTGTTTGTATAAGAGGATTCACCTCTGCCAACGAGGCATCCTTGTCAACATATAGATTATAAAGTTTTGAGACTATATCAACAAAACGATTTACCAATTTTGAGTCATCGAAGATTGAATATCCAATATCTCGAATTTGGAAGGGAAATATTCCAATTATGGGGTCGATATCCAACTTTATTATTTTTTCGGGGCTATTTTTTGCCACCTCCTCAATGTCAACTCCACCTTCTGCACTGACCATGAGAGTTATGTTTTTACTATTTCGGTTGTTGATAAACCCAAGATAAAACTCCCGTTCTATGTCCTTTGCAGGAGTAACTAAAACATTTTCAACTGTGTAGCCTTTAATGTCCATTCCCAATATTTTATTGGCAACTGCGCTGACGTCCTCAGGTTTGAACGCTAGTTTCACACCTCCTGCTTTACCACGTCCTCCAGCATGCACTTGGGCTTTAATCACTACCGGAAGCCCGTATTCTTCGGCGGCATTCTCAACTTCTTCAACTGCGGAGCACAAACTGCTTGGCGGAACAGGCATCTGATACTCCTGAAACAGTGCTCTGGCTTGATATTCATGTATTTTCATTATGAATAAATTTATATAATATATTTGTGTATACTCATCATTAATACGAAAAGAACAAATTGTAAAGGTATTTTTTTTATTTAAAAAATCAAATTCCGTACCTTTGAGAAAAAATTTATTTGATGTTAGAGAAAATAAAAGACACAATTGAGCAAGAAGTAAATGCAGTAAAGAACATTCCAATCTCGACTGATTACCAAACAGTTATAGACATACTGTATAAACGAGTACATGAAAAAGGTGGAAAAATAGTTGCAAGCGGAGTAGGCAAAGCAGGGCAGATAGCCCTCAATATGGCTACAACTTTCAGTTCCACCGGTACGTCTGCAATATTTCTGCACCCAACGGAGGCACAGCACGGCGATTTGGGCGTATTGCAAAAAAATGATGTTTTGCTGACGGTATCAAATTCGGGGAAAACTCGTGAGATATTGGAGCTTATACCATTGGCAAAGCGACTGATTCCCGATATTCCGATTATTGCAATAACGGGCAATGAAGGCTCGGATTTGGATGAGCTGGCAGATGCCACCCTTCTGACAGGAAATCCTAAGGAAGTCTGTAAACTTGGGCTTACTCCGTCGGCATCAATGACAGTTATGAATGTGATTGGTGATATATTGGTGGTTTTGATGTGCGACAAGATTGGTTTTTCCCTCGACGATTATTCAAAACGCCATCACGGAGGATATTTAGGTTCAAAAGCGAGAGGAGAGAATTAGTTAATGCGGTAATGTGATAAATAGATATTAAACAGGTTGTTAGTCGAAAGTTCTTGGTTAGCAGTCATCAGCAACATAAACAAAATGATATTAGACAGTCAAAACACTATTGGTCTTGTGATAGACCTTCAGGAACGTCTTGTTCCTGCAATGAACAACAGTAATGAGGTATTGTCAAACAGTACAAAATTAGTATCAGGACTTGATATTCTGGGTATTAATTGCATTGTCAGTCAACAATATACAAAAGGTCTGGGAGAAACACTGCCCGAGATAAGCAGTATTTTTGAGGAGTTCAGCTATATAGACAAAAAGGAGTTTAGTTGTTTTCTGAATAAAGAGTTTAGGGATAAGCTGACTGCCAATTCAAAGCTGACAAACATCATTATATGCGGCGTAGAGGCTCATGTGTGCGTACTTCAATCGGCGGTAGACCTAAAGAGAGCCAACTATAATCCCATCGTTGTGGTAGACTGTATCGACTCCCGACGCAATTACGACAAGGCTTATGCAATAGAGCGTTTCAAACAAGAGGGAATATGTCTTGCCACCTACGAGTCTATTCTGTTTGAGATAGTTAAGAGTGCAGGGCACGAGAAATTCAGAGATATTTCTAAGTTGATAAAGTAGCTGAAACTTCCATGCAGTAGGCTTTAAGCTATATGCAATTTAATTATGAATGGTGAATTGTTAATGATTAATGGAATACCTAATAAACAAACGTCATTGCGAGGAGCTTGCGACGAAGCAATCTCCTGCAACAAAGAACAGATTGCTTCGCTAACGCTCGCAATGACGGAGGATTAAAAACAGCAAAAGCATAAAGCCTATAGCTTACAGCTTATTGCAAAATTTTAAACACATGAAACGAGCCATGAGAACAAGTCCTCACATACGAGAATGATTATATTGGCGAGATACATGTGGCAATTAAAAAACAAAATATAAACACATGAAATTACAGAATTTACTAGTATTAGCCGTAGTACTTTTAACCACGGCTTTCACGGCATGTCAGCCTGAGCAGACGGCAGACGGGGTCAGCATCATCCCTGCACCGCAGAGTGTACAGATGCAAAAGGGAAGTATCCACCTAAAAGAAAAGATTGGGGTAAGGGTGCAAGGTCAAGGTCTATCGGAAATTGTAGCAGTTTTTAATCAGGAATTGCAGAAATATACTGATTTTTCGGTGGCTGAAAGTGCTGACAAGGTGCAGCTATCCTTGAGTCTATCGTTAAACTCCTCAAACTCTGAGGCATATACCCTAAAGATTGACAAAAAAACTATCAACATCGAGGCATCAAGTGCAGCAGGAGCATTCTACGGTTTGCAAAGTTTGTTGCAGATGATAATCAACAGCGACAATGGCAAATTGCCCTGCACCGAGATAAGCGACTCGCCACGCTATGGCTGGCGAGGCTACATGCTCGACGAATCACGTCATTTCTTTGGTAAAGACGAAGTGAAACTGATGCTAGACATGATGGCACTACAAAAGCTAAATAAATTCCACTGGCACCTGACCGACTCACCGGGCTGGAGGATAGAAATCAAAAAATACCCATTGCTTACGACAGTAGGCGGGAAAGGCAATGACACCGACCCCAATGCGCCGGCACAGTTCTACACACAGGAAGACATCAAAGAGATTGTAGCCTATGCAGGAGAGCGTTTTATCGAAGTAATCCCCGAAATAGACATGCCCGGACACGCAGCGGCAGCCGTTCGTGCTTACCCTGAGTTTGATGGTGGCGGTTCTAAGCAACATCCCAACTTCACATTCCACCCTGCCAAAGAAGGCACTTATCAATTCTTGACTAATATACTGAGAGAAGTTGCAGGGCTTTTCCCCTCTGAGTACATACATATTGGTGGCGACGAGGTACACTTTGGCAATCAGCAGTGGAAAACTTTCCCCGAAGTGCAAGCTCTGATGAAAAAAGAAAATATGAAAGAACTTCCCGAAGTAGAGCATTATTTCCTACGCCGCATGGCAGACTCCATTCAAAACTTGGATAAAACCGTACTGGCATGGGACGAAGCCATCGGAGCAGGCTTGAGCAAGGAAAATACCGTAGTAATGTGGTGGAGGCATGACCAAAAGCGACTTTTGAAAAATGCTATCGACAAACAATATCAAGTGATAATGTGTCCACGCAGACCTTTGTATTTTGACTTTGTACAACACGACAGCCACACCGACGGACGCAGATGGGGAGGATTTTGTCCTATCGAGGATGTATACGCTTTCCCCAACGACACCATGACGGGAGGCGACAGCTACAAAAGTCCTTTAGTGCTGGGAATACAAGCAAACGCATGGACAGAGGTCATACACACTGCAGACAGATTGGAGTACATGACCTTCCCACGTCTCACAGCCATGGCAGAAGCCGCATGGACAGAAGATGCAAACAAAGACACGGCAAGTTTCAATAACAGATTGAAACAAATGTTTAATTTCTATGACAAGTTGAATATCAGCTACTTTAACCCATTTGAGACAGAAAGCACTCCTGAAATAAAAGGGCCGAAGAAATAGGTGATGATATGGCGATGAAACGTCCGATTTTTGCAGCCCTGCAATGCACACAAGCATTGCCGCTACATTGCCGCTAATTATTTGGGCTAAAGCCCTTCTGAGAGAGAGGGTGCTTATTTTGTTCCTCCATCTAAAGATGGAGGAAACTTATGGTCTCTGCCGATTCTATCAGCTTGCTTATGAGTAGCCTTCGGCTTTAGCCGGAGGAGAGAATAATCCACAGAAAAATAAAGGGCTTTAGCCAAAATAGTTATGGATTTCGAGACACTCTAGCTGTTGGTCTAATGTCTAACTACTAATATCTAAGATCCTAGAAAGAATTAAACGCTAAATCTCACAGACTCTGAACCTAAAACAATATACAAAAGTCATTGCTTCGCTGACGCTCTCAATGACGACAAGATGGACTTGATGTAGGAGTAGGGCAAAGCACTCAGGACAATTTGCAGGAAATATTTCAAACCACCCTCTCATTTTTAGGGGGTCAAATCAGATTTTACATCAATAACATAAAAATAACATGCAAATTTTGGGGGTCAATTTCAAAAAACATATTTTTGAGTCAAATTTAAATTTAAAAATATGGCACATGTAAGATTTGAGGCTCTCAAGGAAGCGTATTCAAGACAGCCCAAGGAGGTAGAAAAGACAAGTCATTTAACATCAGACTATTATGGAAAATTGGTATTCAACCGCAAAAGAATGGAAAAATATCTTTCCAAGAGTGCCTACAAGGCGGTGGTTGATGCGAGCAAATCGGGAACATCGGTAGACCGAAAAGTTGCTAGCGAGGTGGCATTGGGCATGAAACAATGGGCATTGGAAAACGGAGCAACACACTACACCCACTGGTTTCACCCGCTGACAGACGGCACAGCCGAGAAACACGACGCATTCATTAAGATAGCAGAGGGCGGGGGAGTAATAGAGGAATTTTCGGGTAGTTTACTGGCACAGCAAGAACCCGATGCCTCATCTTTCCCCAACGGCGGTATTCGTCAGACTTTCGAGGCTAGGGGCTACACTGCATGGGATCCCTCGTCGCCGGCATTTGTAATCGGTACAACTCTCTGTATTCCAACCATATTCATATCCTACACCGGTGAGGCACTAGACTACAAAGCACCACTCTTGAAATCCATAGCAGCGGTAGATGCAGCAGCAGTGGAAGTGTGCAGATATTTCGACAAGAATGTCAACAAGGTAAATCCACAGCTAGGCTGGGAGCAAGAGTACTTTTTGATAGACAGAGCCTTGTTCAGAGCCCGCCCCGACTTGGTGCTAACAGGACGTACGTTAATGGGACACTCATCATCGAAAGACCAACAGCTCGACGACCACTATTTTGGTTCTATACCGCCACGAGTATCAGCATTTATGCGTAATTTAGAAGACGAATGCTATAAAATCGGTATTCCTGCCAAAACACGTCACAACGAGGTAGCACCCAATCAGTTTGAGATAGCACCGATTTTTGAAGAGATGAACCTTGCCAACGACCATAACCTAATTCTTATGGACATAATGAAGCGTGTGGCAAACGAGCATGACTTCGAGGTTTTGTTCCACGAAAAGCCCTTCAAAGGTGTTAACGGTTCGGGCAAGCACAACAATTGGTCGCTGATTACCGACACGGGAGTAAACTTATTCAAGCCGGGCAATAAGCCAAAAACCAACCTTCAATTCATAACCTTTATTATCAATACTCTAAAAGCTGTTCTCGACAATCAGGATCTGCTAAGAGCAGGAATATTGACAGCAGGAAATGCTCACAGACTAGGCGCAAACGAAGCACCACCGTCAATAATATCGGTATTTTTAGGTTCAGAGGTCTCCAACATGCTCGATGTGATGGAAAATGCTGTGAGCGACAAACCTCTTACTCCCGACGAAAAGACTGCCCTAAAACTTAATATCGGACGTATCCCTGAAATACTCCTCGACACGACAGACCGCAACCGTACGTCGCCTTTTGCATTTACGGGCAATCGTTTTGAGTTCAGAGCAGTGGGTTCTTCGGCAAACTGTGCATCGGCACTCATCACGCTCAATGCAGCGATGGCAAAGCAGTTAAAGCAATTCAAGAGCGATGTCGACAAATTGATATCAGGGGGAAAAAGTAAAGATGATGCCATATTCCAAGTACTTAAACGCCTGATTATAGAGTCAAAAAATATTAGATTTAGCGGCAACGGCTACAGTCAAGAATGGGTAGAAGAAGCCGAAAGACGAGGTTTGACCAACATTAAATCCGTACCGGAGGCTATGGACGCATATATGACGGAGCATTCAAAAGAGCTGTTTACAGGTCTGGGGATTTTCAACCTAAAGGAGCTTGAAGGTAGGACAGAGGTCGAGCATGAGAAATACATGAAGAAAATTCAGATTGAAGCTCGCGTGTTGGGGGATTTGGCTATAAACCATATAATCCCGACGGGCATTAAATATCAGACCGAAATGGTGAAAAACGTAAAAGGATTGAAAGAGATATTTGGAGAGGATGAATACGAGGAGCTAGCAACCAATAGGAAGTATTTGATAAAAAAGATGTCTGAGCATATAGAGACCATTAAAGCCGAAGTATCGGAGATGGTGGTTGCACGTAAGAAGGCTAATGTCATTGAAGATATGAGAGAAATGTCTTATGCTTATTGTAATGAAATAGCTCCTTATCTTGATAAAATCAGATATCATATAGATAAATTGGAACTTATCGTTGACAATGAGATTTGGCCTTTACCGAAATACAGAGAGTTGCTGTTTACGAGGTAATATATTTTAGATTGGTATAGACAGTGGTCGCACGCTGTCTATACCTTTTTTATTCTATGTTGCTTTGCTTTTGTCATATTTCCTGACTAAATTTGTACCATGAAGTGGAATAATATATTTCATATAAGAGAAAAATAAGAACCATGAAAATAATTGAGGCAGTAGACATTTACGAGAATTACATATAGAATTTACCAACACTTATTTCTAATTCTAATTACAAACCTCAGTATTTTATAGACAAGCTAGGCTTACGAAAACGACCTTTTATCGAAAACTGAGAAATAAGATCTTTAGTAGTAAAGAGGTAAGAATTTTATTTGAAGCTCTCAACCCCCAAGAATATTACTACGAGCAGCTTAAGCAAGAATTAGATAATAGTATTAAACAGTTTGAAGAAGGAAATACAATCACTAATAAATACGCTTTAGCTGAAGCAAGAAAGTATTTAGAGGAACTGAAAATGAAGAACTTATAATGATATAGGTTTTTGATAGTTGTTCCAGAATGACACTCCCCACTATTTTTATATGGTCGCTTTCTACCCTATAAAACATGGTTATTTGCTTTGTTATAAATATGTGATGATAATTCAATTCATTATTAAACCTTCCCATTTCTGGCATGAGCATCAGAAGTTTTAGCGTTTTCACCACTTTGTCATGAAAGTTTGTAGCTACTTTGTCTGACCATTCGAGATAAAGGTAATTCATGTTACTTTTATATGTTACAAGAGCCAATACTGACCAAATGATTTTTCTTTCTTTTATTGTTTCTGTCTAGTATCAGTGCTACGAGTTTAGATAAAGTACGTACCAAATCGGGAATGGTCTCTTTACAGTTTACCGTATCTGCAACTCATGTAGTTTATTGTATATTCCGCCGTGTTCTTTCAGCTCGTCGTGAGTGCCTTGCTCCACAATTTTGCCGTTATCGAAGACGTATATTAAATTGGCATTGCGAATGGTTGACAGGCGGTGGGCAATAACTATTGATGTCCTAGATTTCATAAGGTTTTCAAGGGCTTCTTGTACTAATTTTTCGGACTCGGTATCGAGAGCCGAAGTAGCCTCGTCAAGAATTAGTATATCGGGGTTTTTCAATACGGCACGAGCAATACTAATACGTTGCCGCTGTCCGCCCGACAGTCGACCGCCTCTGTCGCCGACCTTTGTCTGATAGCCATCGTCGGTTTCCATTATAAAATCGTGAGCATTAGCTATTTTTGCGGCTCTCTCCACATCTTCTTTTGTAGCGTTTTTCACACCACAAGCACTGTTATTGTAGAAGGTGTCGTTAAATAGTATTGCCTCCTGATTTACATTGCCCATCAGTTCCCTTAGGTCAAATATTTTCATATCTCTGATGTCTACACCGTCAATGGATATACTGCCTTGCTGAATATCGTAGAAACGAGGCAGGAGGTCAACAAAAGTAGTTTTTCCTGAGCCTGATTGTCCTACGAGAGCCACCATTTTCCCTTTCGGAATTTTGGCACTCACGCCGTCTAGCACCATCTTCTCGCCGTCGTAGCTGAACGACACGTTTTTGTACTCAACATCGGAGTCAAAGGATTTTTTTGACACAGCACCGTCCTTATCTTTGATACTGTCGTCCACCATCAGGATTGTATCTATGCGTTCCATTGCGGCTAATCCTTTTTGCACATTAAAAAAACCTGTTGTAAACTGCTTGGCAGGATTTATAATCTGATAAAAAATCCCGATATAAGCAATAAACGAAGCCCCCACAAGTCCGCTATGCTCAGCATCAATGAGGTATGCACCAAACCAAATAACAAGCACCATGACAACAGTTCCCAAAAACTCGCTCAATGGATGAGCCATGCTATAACGACGTTGTACGGAATTCATTATTTTTTTATACTCCTCCGATTCTCGTGCATTCCAACTTTTCATTCTGTCTTCGGCATTGAATGCCTTGATTATCCGAAGTCCGCCAAGGCTTTCTTCTAATATTCCCAATAGTTCGCCGAGTTTACTTCGGCTGTCTTTCGATTCAACTTTCAGTTTCTTTCCTGTTCTTCCTATAATCAATCCGGCAAGAGGCAACATAACAAGCACAAAGAGAGTGAGTTTTATGCTGATAAGACACATAAATATAAGAGAGACGACTATTAAGATCGGATTTTTAAACAGCATATCTATGGACGACATTATAGAGTTCTCAACTTCCGAAACGTCGCCTGTTGCCTTAGACATAACATCGCCTTTGCGCTCGTCGGAATAATATCCAAGAGGCAGATTCATCAATTTATCAAAAATCTTAACACGCATATCTCGCACAACAGAGTTTCTCACTCCAACTATCTGATAAGCACCTAAAAATGCTGACGATACTTTCAGAAAAGTGGACACTAACATCAAGCCTCCCACAAAGGGCATTACCACAAGGTTGCCGTATTCCTGTTTCATATTTGTGATATAGAAGTAGAGGTTATTCACCATCACATCCTTGCTCAGTGCCCATGGCAGTAGCTGATGAACCTCTTTGGCAGTGTCAAACAGCACTTCGAGAACGGGGATAGCCAAGAGCATTGCCAAGCCCGAAAATATTGCCGACAAGACATTAAAAACAAAGCTCAGAGCTATGTTTGTTTTGTAGGGCAAGGCAAAACGCCTCAATATTTTTATAAGGTCTTTCATGTGTTTATTATTTTGCAATAAGCTGTAAGCTATAGGCTTTATGCTTTTGCTGTTTTTAATTATCCGCTATTGCAAGAGTTAGCGTGGCAATCTGTTCTATGTTGCAGGAGATTGCTTCGTCGCCTGCTCCTCGCAATGACGTTCTTGTATTTATGTCAGGACTATCGTCCCTAAACTCTAAACCTTAAACGATTAAACAACTCCCGTATAATTATGTGGTGTAATTGCTTTCAATTCGTCTTTCACCTCCTTACTAACGTTGAGAGTATCGATAAAGTTGTGTATCAGTTCTTTATCTATGGGCTTATTGGCACGTGTAAGGTCTTTCAGAGCCTCGTAGGGCTTAGGGTAATCCTCACGTTTCAGTATTGTCTGTATGGCCTCTGCCACCACTGCCCAATTTTTCTCCAAATCCTTGTCAATAGCTGCCTTGTTTAGCAGCAGTTTACTCAAACCTCTGATTGTCGATTGCATGGCAATGAGGGAATGGGCAAGGGGTACACCTATATTTCTCAGCACGGTAGAATCTGTAAGGTCGCGTTGCAATCTTGATATAGGCAGTTTGGCGGCTAGGTGTTCAAATATGGCATTTGCCATTCCGACATTACCTTCGGAGTTTTCAAAATCAATGGGATTAACTTTGTGAGGCATAGCCGACGAGCCGACCTCACCGACTTTAATCTTTTGTTTAAAATATTCCATTGAAATATATGACCAAAAATCTCTATCTAAATCGAGGATGATATTGTTTATTCTTTTCAGATTATCGAATATTGCAGCAAGGTCGTCGTAATGAGCTATTTGCGTAGTGTACGTTGAGCGAGCCACTCCCAAATATTTATTCGTAAAGTTGTTGGCAAAGTCTTGCCAATCAATATTTGGATATGCTGCGTGGTGGGCATTAAAATTCCCTGTGGCTCCACCAAATTTTGTTTTTAACCTCACATCTTTCAGCATATTTAGCTGGTCGTTAAGGCGTTCGATAAAAACTCTTATCTCTTTACCTAAGTTGGTTGGCGATGCAGGTTGTCCGTGAGTTTTGGCAAGCATCGACACGTCTTTCCACTCTTCGGCAAGGGTCGACAGCTTATCTATAAGTCCCTGCAACATAGGCAGGTACTCGATTTCAATAGCATCTTTAAGCGACAAAGGCGTAGCTGTGTTATTAATATCCTGCGAGGTCAAAGCAAAATGTATATACTCTAGTTTTTCACTCACTCCGACTAGCGGAAACTTCTTTTTCAGAAAATACTCGACCGCTTTCACATCGTGGTTTGTAACACTTTCCTCAGCCTTTACCTGTTCGGCATCCTCAAGGGTAAAGTTCCTATAAATATCACGTAGTGCCTCAAACTTATCTTTCGGTACAGACTGAAGTTCAGGGACATTCGCTTCGCAGAGAGCGATGAAATACTCTACTTCCACTTTCACTCTATACTTAATCAGGGCGAACTCCGAGAAATACAAATCAAGATTTTCGCATTTCGTTCTGTATCTTCCGTCAATGGGAGAAATTGCTGTCAAGTTATTTAATATCATCTTGCTTGTTCTTATGTTTTATCGTTAAATCAAGCAACAAAGCTAAGGAAAAATATTAGGTTTCTAGTCTGATTCTTACTAACTTTGTAATGTACATCCATTTAAAACGATGAATAGGCAAGAAGCGGAGATAAAATTAAGGGACACATTTGGCTTTGACCATTTCTATGACGAGCAATGGGAGACAATCGATTTATTATTCAAAGGTAAGAGGGTCTTGCTCATTGAGAAAACAGGTTTTGGCAAGTCCTTATGTTTTCAGTTTCCTGCCACTCAATTTCAAGGATTAACCATCATATTTTCTCCTCTGATAGCCTTAATGAGAGATCAAGTAAAAGCTTTAAATCAGAAAGGGATAAGAGCAAAATACATTAATTCGGAGCAGACATCCGAAGAAAACTCTCAAACCATACAAGAGGCACTGAACAACAGTTTAAAAATCTTGTATATAGCACCGGAAAGGCAAGAAAACCAAGAATGGCTTGATGCTACAAGAAAAATGAATTTGTCTATGATTGTAATTGATGAAGCTCATACAATATCAGTTTGGGGGCATGATTTCAGACCGGCATTCAGGAGAATTATAAACCTTGTAAGATTATTACCGTGGCTTTAAGCTATATGCAACAAGCCCAACTACACACAGGAGGATAATTAAAAACAACAAAAGCATAAAGCCTATAGCATACAGCTTATTGCAAAATTATAAACATCGAAATATTAAATAAAGGGGATTTCGGACGCCATCGATATTGCCAAAAACTGATTTATGACAAGACATTTCACAACAGCACTATTTCTTACTCTCTTAATATATTGCAGCATAGAGGCTAAAGCTCAATACTATATTACAGGACAAGACCCTGCTAGAATAAGGTGGAGTAAAATAGAAAGCGGAGATTACAAGCTGATTTTCCCCGATAGTCTGAGCTATTCTGCCGCAGAGTGGGCGAGTGCTTTCGACTTGTTGTATCAGCGCAGAAGGGCAGAAGGGGCATATCTAAAGAAGATGCCGATATTGATACACGGGACAACGGCGTACAGCAACGGTATGGTGTCGTGGGCTCCCCGTCGCTCTGAGCTGTACTTTGCTCCGTCCATTGACGCATCGAGCAATCTGTGGGTGCAGCATTTGGCAATACACGAGTTTAGGCACATTCAACAGCTATCGGAGCTGAGCATAGGGATATGCAAGCCCTATCATTGGATTGAAGGAGAGCAATTTACGGGAGCTATTTTGGGTCTTTTCATTCCTCAGTGGTTTATGGAGGGTGATGCTGTCGATGCCGAAACCCGCTTATCGAAGTCGGGCAGAGGTCGCAATCCATTTTTCACCAACGAATATGTGCCAAGTCTCTTGCACGACAAGACCTATTCCTACATGAAAACCTTTCACGGCTCGTACAAGGATTTTGTTCCCAACTACTATCACATGGGCTATCAACTTGTTAACTATGCCAACAATCTTCATGGTTCGGCAATGTGGGACAAAACGACTAATTATGTGGGACGAAAATTCTATATGCTGTCGCCCTTCAACAGATATATAAAAAATAATATAGGCATGGGGCAGATGGAGCTTTATAATCGTACGATGGACAGCATCAAGACTGTGTGGAGCAAACGTTATAGCGATGGTGATTTTGATATAAATCCCGACAGCATTCCACAGAAAAGTCAGAGATACATTAAATATTCGAACCTTTGGCAGACAAGTGATACTGAAGCTATTGCAATAAAAAATTCCTATGACAAGATCTCTAAACTAGTAAAAATAAAACTTGAAGGAGAGCTGCAAGAGCAAGAGTTAATAAATATCGGATATGTAAACGATGAGAATTTGAGTGCCAATAAAGACTTTGTTATTTGGGCGGCAGTAGAGCAACAAGGGCGTTGGCAGCATGCCGACAAAACTACAATCTATATTTACGATATAAAAACAGAGAAAAAAACACGTCTCACTTTCGACGATTTTCTGTTTTCACCAAGCCTTTATCCTGACAAAAGACAATTTGCAGCAGTGAAGCAAAAACAAACAGGCGAGAGTGTATTGTCAGTATATACCACTGACGGAAAGCACATTACAGACGTAGAAATAGAGATTGCAAGGCAACTCATAACTCCGGTTTGGAACAAGGACGGCAGTGCAGTTTACTGCTTTGCAAAGACCCTGCAAGGCAAAAGCATCATAAAAGTAGATATAGAAACTGGCAGAACTGAAGAGATATTGCCACCCTCTGATTTTGCAATGTCGCACCTCAGAGTTATCGACGACAAAGTCTATTTTTCGGGATATTGCGATGAGCGGATGGCAATATACTCCATTGACAACAATAGAAATATGCACTTATGTTATACACCTTTTATCACTGCTAGCTGTCCTATTCTTACAAGCGACAACTCCTTTGTGATAGAGCGGGACTTTAGGGGATATCAAGTTAAGAAAGGAGAAGTGTTCAAGGAAAAAAAAATAAAGCTAGAGGAAATTCAAAATGACTATAATAAATTAATTAATCAATCTGAGGTATTAGATTTCTCACAATCAAATCAAGAAAATACTAGCAAGGAAATAACAAAATACAAAAAATCAAATCTCATAAATATCCACAGTTGGATGCCTATGCCTGCAATAAGCGACGACGAAGACGGTATAAACTTCACTGTTCTGAGTCAGAATGTACTGAGTACAATGATTAGTTCGGCGTTTGTGGGTTATGATTTTTACAGCAAGAAAGAACGAGCGGGACTCTATATAAGCTATATGGCATTAGCTCCGATAATCAGTGCAAGCCTTGAATATAGCAATGCTAGGGACATTGGCTACTACGACAATCAGGGGCATTCTCAATCGTTTAAGCAAGGAACCTTTGAAGCTGATTTAGGGGTCAATCTGCCACTCACATTTCAAAATAACAACAAATATTTCACTGTGCGTCCGCAAGCCGGTTACGAATACGACAATGTAGATTTTGAAACAAACTCTCTACCGACAAGTTCTAGCGAGTATATCTCGGGAAATAATTATAAACACAGCATATACGCAGGATTTTATTGGTCGATACTTATAAATGCACCATATTCAAATGTTGTATCATCCTTTGGCACATGGAAAAATATCGGCATAAGGAGCAGCAATACAAAATACAGGCAGAGCAACATCTCCGAAAGTCGTTCTACTATGACTTTTTTTGGAGAAACCGGATTTATACTCCCGAGTTTTATAAAACGCCATGCCATTGAACTGTATGGAGGAGTACAGAAAAGAAATGGCGACCTATCGGAAGACGACTACATACGCAATGCGCGTGGCTACAAGGACTACCTGAACGACAGGATGTTAACTGTGCAGGGCAATTACAAATTCCCGATTTGGGATATAGACTTAGCTCTAGGAAGAGTTCTGTATATCAAGAGAATAAAAGGACAAGTGTCCTACGACATTTCCCGCTTGTGGTATCAATCTGCCACCGCCGACATGAAATCTTACGGGGGCGGACTTTCGGCGGAGGTGAACGCATTTAACTTCTTTGCCGATTTTGATATTGGCTGTCAGGTCTACCGCTTAGAATATACGGGCGAAACGACAGTAGGCTTCACGCTTAGCTTTAGTTACTAAATAAGAATCAGCTGTATAACGAAAAAAAGAAATTATGAACAACAAAACCGAATACATAGAATTACTAAAAAGTATAATATCAACTGAGTCTTTCAGCCGTCAGGAGCATAAAGTGGCAGAGCTTATCAGGGCTTTCATGTCGAAAAAAAGCTTTGAATATCACAAGCATGAAAACAACACTTGGGCGTACAATAAGTATTACGATGAGGCAAAACCTACGATACTGTTAAACTCACATATCGACACCGTGAAAGCAGGAGCATCGTGGACTATCAATCCTTTTGAAGCTAAGGAGTCAGACGGCAAGCTGTATGGTTTAGGTAGCAATGATGCAGGCGGCGCATTAGTATCGCTTTTGTCTGTATTTTCACATTTTCATGATGCTAACAATCTGCCATTCAATCTCATATATGCAGCAACGGCAGAAGAGGAAATATCAGGAGCAAAAGGGATAACATCAATTCTCGACAAACTTCCCGATATTGCCTTGGCAATAGTTGGCGAACCTACAGAGATGCAGATGGCGATAGCAGAGAAGGGACTTGTGGTGATAGACGGAGAGGCTCACGGAAAATCTGGGCATGCCGCCCGAGATGAGGGAGTAAACGCCTTATACCTAGCCTTAGACGATATAAAAACACTGCGGGAGTTTAGCTTTCCAAAATCTTCGGACTTGTTGGGCGAGGTGAAAATCAGTGTTACTCAAATAGAGGCAGGTCGCAACCACAATGTAGTCCCCGACTTATGCAAGTTTGTCATTGATGTCAGGACAAACGAACATTACACTAATCAAGAAGTGTTGGATATATTACAAACACAAGTAAAATCGGATTTAAAAGCCCGCTCGCTGAGGCTCAACTCATCGAGTATTGAGTTGGAGCACCCAATAGTTAAGCGAGGATTATCACTAGGCATGAGCTATTATGGTTCGCCAACCTTATCCGACCAAGCCTTGCTGCCCTTTCAATCCATAAAGCTTGGACCCGGACACTCGTCCCGCTCGCACACTGCCGACGAGTATATTTATATGTCAGAGATTTACGACGCCATAGATAAATACATATCTATCATTGATAATTTAGCAGTGTCAGGATATACAAGAAAAAAAAGAATTTAGTCATTAGATATTTGGCAGGTCGTAATTTTTTTGTACATTTGATGCGTGTGTAGGTGAGAAACCTAGAGCAATAAGTGTAATTTACTGAAAATAAGGAAGAGAAAAAGAGAGGCTGACACAAAAAAAAATGTAGTATTATTTGTGTCGTACAAAAAATGAATGTAAATTTGTCGGCGATTTGATTAATAATCAAGTCAATGGCGATTTAGAAATTTAACTTATTATAATATAATACATTTTTATTATGACAAAAGCAGATATTGTTAATGAAATTTCCAGAAAGACTGGAATTGAGAAAGCTACAATACTAAAGACTGTAGAGGCTTTTATGGAATCAATCAGAACTTCTCTAGCAGAAGGCACTAATGTTTACCTGAGAGGTTTTGGTAGTTTTATCGTTAAGGAACGTGCAGAAAAAACAGCTCGTAATATTTCAAAAAATACTACGATTATCATCCCTGCGCATTACATACCGGCTTTCAAGCCATCAAAGTCGTTTGTTGACAAAGTTAAGAACAACGTAAAGAAATAATTATGCCAAGCGGAAAGAAAAGAAAAAGACATAAAATGTCCACCCACAAGCGTAAAAAGCGTTTGAGGAAAAATAGGCACAAGAAGAAGAAATAGACATTTTTTTCATGTACCTCATTTAAAGGTGATTAAATCTAAGGCTGTAAGGGTCTTAGATTTATTATATATAAACGGTTGTTTTTCAGATGAATAAAGAAATAATTTTAGATGTGTCGGGCAACGAGGTTGCGATGGCACTCTTTGAAGACAAGCGTTTGGTCGAGTTCTCAAAAGAGAAAGGGAGTTCACTGTTTAATGTTGGCGACATATACTTGGGGAGAGTCCGGAAGATAATGCCTTCTTTGAATGCTGCGTTTATCGATGTAGGGTATTCAAAGGATGCTTTTCTGCACTATCAAGATATGGGTCCTCAATTTAAGACCTTGAGCAAATTTCTCAGGAGTGTTGTAGGGAAGAAGGTAAAGTTGAACACCTTTTCCCAGTTTCCTGTGGAGAAAGATATAGATAAGTATGGTAAAATTAATGATGTACTTAAAAATGGGCATAACATTTTGGTACAGGTTACCAAAGAGCCTATATCCTCCAAGGGACCGAGATTAACGTCAGAAATATCACTACCCGGCAGATACATGGTACTCATACCTTTCGGGAAAAAAGTGTCAATTTCGCAAAAGATAAAAGAACCAGCAGAGAAAAAAAGATTAAGGAAGACGATAGAGGCAATAAAACCGGTAAATCACGGTATAATAGTGCGCACCGCCGCCGAAAATCAATCAATCAGCGACCTAAACGCAGAAGTAAACGAACTGATAAAGAAATGGGAGCAGGTTCTAAACAGACTTAAAAACGTTAAGCCTCCGGAGTTAATATCGGGAGACAACGACCGAACGATAAATTTTTTGAGAGATATATATGACTCCAGTTTCTCCAGCATACATGTAAACAATGCTGAAGCAGCTGAGATACTAACGTCTTATATATCTTCTATCGACCCCAATAATAAGGGAATAGTAAAGTTATACAAAGGTAGTCAGTCTATTTTTGACCACTTTAATGTAACTAGGCAGGTTAAGTCATCCTTTGGAAAAACTGTATCCTTTAAAGGCAGTTCATATCTTATAATAGAGCATACAGAGGCTTTCCATGTAATCGACGTAAACAGTGGGAATAGGAATCAGGCGTCTTCCGACCAGGAGACCAATGCTTTTGAGGTCAATTTAGCCGCCGTAGACGAGATTGCACGTCAGATACGCCTTCGAGATATGGGAGGTATTGTAGTAATCGACTTTATCGACATGGTCAAAAACGACCACCGCAAGGCTGTATATGCCAAGATGCGGGAAGTTATGGCATCCGACAGGTCGAAGCACACTATCCTGCCCCTAAGTAAGTTTTGCCTCATGCAGATAACCCGTCAGCGAGTCAGACCGGTAGAAGAAGTTGACAATGAAGAGGTTTGTCCTAGTTGTCATGGTTCAGGCGAGGTTCAGCCAACGCTTGCGCTCACCGACGAGATTGAGATTAAGCTCAATTACATAGTCAACGATATGCACAAAAAGCATATTGAATTGGTAGTGCATCCTTTTGTAGGAGCATATATCAACAAAGGATTTTGGAAGTCTGTCAGGAAAACGTGGGCAAAAACTTACAGTTGCAAGCTGAAGGTAACAGAAGAGCTGTCCATGCCTATGCTGAATTATAAGTTTTTCGATGAGCTGGACGAAGAAATTTTAATCTGACAGAGTCATGAAGATTTCAGGTTTATTGCTTTGTATCGTAGTATTGTTGTCGTGGTCTTGCAGTAGTGGCATTGTCTCCAAGAAGAAGATGATAAACATACTTGTAGACGTGCATTTGGCTAAAGAGTTTGCACAGCAAGCTCAAAGAGACAAGGACAGCACAAATAACTATTATACAGAGCAATATCTCTTGGATGCAGTGTTCAAGGAGTACAACATTAGCGAAGAAGAATTTGAAAATAGTGTGGTTTACTACGCAAACAAACCCGACATTTATTTGGAGATGTACAAGACTGTTGCCGATAAGTTGAAGATGCATTTATCCAAGCTACAACTTAATCAATCTGACAAGAATACACAAGAAATTTCAAGCGAAGACTCAAAGACAAAATGAAACGAGCCAAGCACAAGCTCTCACATACGAGGATGATATACTGGCGAGATACATGTGGCAATTAAAAAACAAAATATAAACACATGAAACGTTTTTCAGCACATTATATTTTTATTGGAGACGGTTCAGCTCCACTAAAAAACGGAATAGTCGAAATCGACGACAACGGAGTTATCACCGATATAATAGAAGGACGTGATGGGGTAGAGGTAGCTCATACTCAATTCCTTAACGGCATTATCACTCCCGGTTTTGTCAATGCTCACTGCCATTTGGAGCTGTCGCACATGACACCTCAGATAATTAGAGAGAAAGGACTTACGGGTTTTGTAAAAGGCATGATTGCCAATCGGTCAAATTATGCAGAGCAAGAAGTAGTGGCAGGGGTAATCAGAGCCGACAAGACGATGTTTGATAATGGCATTGTAGCAGTTGGAGATATCGCCAACACAGCTACAACAATCAGTGTAAAACGTGAATCAAAAATCTATTATCACACATTTTGTGAGGCATTGGGAATAGACAGCAATGCTGCCGAAGATGTTCTTCAACAAGTTTCTATGCTTAGTAAATGGTTTGGAATGAGTGGGCTTCCATTCTCTATCGTTCCTCATGCTCCATATTCAGTTAGTAAGGACTTGTTTTCGCGCTTGTTCGCAGAGGATTTTAAAATATCGTCTTTACACCTTGCCGAGAGCAAGGCAGAGCGGGAGTTCTATACCTCGCATTCAGGAGAGATGTGGGATTTTATCAAAAATATTAAGATACCAATACCTTCTGATTTTAATATTGAAAAGCTATCGGCGGTAGATTTCTTATTACAATTGCTGCCAAAAGATAAATCAATGCTATTTGTACATAATACCGACTTGAGAAAAGACGAATATCAGAAACTAATGAATCATTTCGACGACGATAATAAGCCCTACTTTTGTACTTGCCCGAATTCCAACTTGATTATTGAGGGTAAACTACCTGATTACAATATTCTCAACGACAATGTGTGTATTGGCACCGACAGCTTGGCATCAAATCACGGTCTGTCAATACTAGAAGAGATGAAGACCATAGCAAAGCACGCTCCACATATCGAGCTTAACGAACTCGTCAAGTGGGCTAGCGACAATGGAGCTCAAGCTCTAAAAATAGATGATCGTTTTGGAGCTATTGCAATAGGGAAGACCTGCGGTCTCAATTTTATTGACGGCATCGACTTTGAGAATCTTTCTTTAACCAATGCTTCGACCGTAAAACCTCTAAACTAATTACAGCCTAAAAAACTGAATATCAGTTTATTTAATTGCATCAACAAAGGCTTGAAAAAGCCTTATCATATCGGAGTTTCCTCTGCTTGTCATTAACTCCGGATGGAACTGCACGGCAAGCAAAAACGGATAGTCGGGGTCTTCAAGTATCTCAATCACTCCGTCCGATGCCTGCCCAACAACCTTTAGCCCATCGCCAACAACGTCAACCACCTGATGATGAATAGAATTCACCTCAATACTTTCCCTTCCCCAAATACTATAAGAGATGCTATTTTTGTCTAGTATCTCGACATAATGCACTGGAATAGAAGCATCGCCAACACTTCGGTGTTTAAGCGAACTATTCTCATAGTATGATAAATCTTGATAGAGAGTACCACCATAAATCACGTTTATCAGCTGCATACCTCGACAAATAGCCAAAATCGGCAAGCCCTTATCAATAGCCCTCTTTGTCAGCTTAATTTCAAAAATATCACGCTCGTTATTAACACTGCCGCTAAGTGGCTTCATTTCTTCACCAAAGTGAAAAGGGTGTATATCAACACCTCCACTCAGAATAAGTCCATCAATACTATCAAGGTAGGCATCAATAGTTGCAAGGTTTGTACTTATCGGCAAAAGGAGTGGTACTCCACCGACAAGTTCTACAGATTTACCATAATCGTAATGTACTTCATTGACTGTCCATCCATCGACAGGGTCGTTGGCGACAATTTTCTTGTTTGTAGTTATTCCTATTCGTTTCATGTGTTTATCTTTTGCAATAAGCTGTAAGCTATAGGCTTTATGCTTTTGCCGTTTTTAATCATCCGTCATTGCGAGCGTTAGCGTGGCAATCTGTTCTTTGTTGCAGGAGATTGCTTCGTCGCAAGCTCCTCGCAATGACGTTCGTTTATTTGGCATTTCATTAATCATTTATAATTCACCATTAACAATTAAAAAAGGCTCGTTTCATCTGTTTATATTTTGTTTTTTAATTGTCAGATGTATCTATTTAAATATCATAATAATCAGCCTCTATTACATTGATTATTTTCCTAATCTTTTCTTGGTCTTGAGTTCTGTGTACCATTGCTATGTATTCATCTGCTTGTGTGTCGACGAAGCCCAGTTGCAGCTTGTTTTCTCTTAACACCTTGTCGTACACTTCAAAGATGCCTTCGTCCGATACTGTTGAACTATCGTCGAAGTTTTGGGGATTTGGCAGCACTATTTTCAGCTTATAATTCTCTTCGATTACTGAGTTTATCATCCACTCTAAGGTTTCAGGTTCTGCTTTCCAGTCCAGCCGCATTATAAAACTAACATTATTCTTTTCCAGAAACTCAATAAAATAGTGCAGTGCACTATCGTCATCATAATCTTTGAGCGTTTCTATAAATGCTAGAATGCTTTCTTTGTTTGGACTGCCATTAGCACATAGTTCTGTTAATTCTTGGAATGCTTTTTTCTGAATATCATTGAGTGTAGGTCGCTTTGCTTCAATTTTTTGTTGTTCCTCTAACTCTCTGTTTTTACGTTCGGCATCGTGCTTTTTATTATATACCGTTTCTACAAGCCTTTTTATTTCAGCAAGCGAATTGGCAATTTTCGATACTACTTCTGTGTCGTTCACCTCTTTGTATAATTCCGGAGTTTGAAACCACTTAACATGTTCTCCTGCATTGCACTTCAAAAGTTCAATCTCATTTCCAACTTTTGCTATAAAGTAATATTCGGAGGGAAAAGCATAATCGTCTAGATCAAAAAATATAATTGCAGGGGGCAAAAAGAAACTCCCTTCACGTGCTTCGTAATGTATCCCGTCATCTAATAGATGGACATTCTTAAAAAGCTTCTTTTTGGATTTTATAAGTCCGAAAAAGGAAGTGTTTTTTTTATCTTGAAGCTGAAACCTGTTTATGTTTGAATTTTCAAAGATAAAATCGAATAAGTCCGTATTTATATAATAATCTTCAAACGCTTGTCCGCACAGTTTTTCTTCTCTACAATATATCCTTGCCATTTAACTACTTTTTTTTCTTCAGACAAAACTTTCTCAAAGTTAAGCAATTTCTCCCTACCGACAAATTCGACGGCTGTGAGAAATATGCTAACAATCAAAAGCTATACTTCAGTTTTGCCTGCACTCTGCCATTGTCTGAATAGCCCGAAAACAATCCGCCTTTATCATCATTACCTCCCAATAGGTCGGCAAGTAGGGATAGATTAAGACCGTCAGAGATGTTGTATGTTAGTTCGGGGCGGATATAGTAGTCCTCGTATTCGATGGCGTACATTCCTTGCAGGGACAATGTTGTGCTGCTTGATAAGTCCATTTCCAAACGGCACATGATGTTCTTTTGGAAAAGGTGGTTGAAGTCTCTACCCGCATATGAGATTCCATTATTTGTTATTTCGTGCATCCATTGGATAATCACGAATAGATTATTGTCAGCTATTACATTGCTGAACGTTCTATCTAGCCCTACTACATACTGAAAGTATTGGTCATCTACGGGAATATCTTGTGGGATAAATAAGCTCCCCTCTCCTTTGAAAATATATTTACCCAATGCCAAAGAGAAATCTCCCGAAATTACTTGATGCCGATAGTATTTCTGTTCGATATTTATTTCAGCGGTATTTGCGGTATTGTCGATGGTTCCGACTGATTGGATTAATTGCGGTATGTGATTATAGCCATTGAAATATGCTAGAGAAAAATCTAAGTTGTTGAACTGTTGAGATAGCTTAATGGCAAATTGGCTACTGCTAAGTTTATCCACCGGTTTTGATACATTAATGTTGTAGATAGTATTATAATTTGAGCCTTGAATATTTACTGTTGATTCTGTCCCTACTTGCCACCGAGAAGTGCCGGAAGGTAAAAGACTACTTGTAAACAATGTAGAATATACCAACTGAAGCTCCATACTACCAAGATAGAACTTACCATTTAATGCAAATATTCCTATGTCTTCATCTTCGGTGTCTAAAACGTCTGAGTAGTCGGTTGGACTAAGCGTATTCATAGGATTAAAGCCATCAGCTTTTCCCCATGAGATAATCTGCTTACCAACTCTTAAATCCCACTTCTTGAAGAATAAGTCCATGTATAACTCATCAACATACACACGGTCTCGTGTTTCATCCGACAGGTCGTTTCTAAATTCTATTGATGAAAAGAATGAGTATTTAGAGCTAAAGTTTGAAGCTACATCTAGTTGTAGGATTCCTTGATTTCGACTATTTATTTTATTGTCTTTCTCTTTGAGAAATGAGATATGGTCAAGCTCTGCAAAACCACTTATTGAGTATTTGTCTTGTGAAAATGCCAAGTGATATAAGCATATAGAGAATAAGGCTAGTATTATTTTTATGGTTTTCATTTTGTCTATGATTTTAAAAGGCACTAAAGAATTAGCTTATCTTTAGTGCCTTATGGGTAAATTAATGGGTTGATTTAATTGTGAATCTAATTGCCTCGCTCTAGCATTCTGACAGAGAACATTTCTTCGTCCACATCGGTGTTTATATGAATGTTGCTGTACGAAAGGATTGTTTTGTGTTTTGTTTTCAGATTCTCCATTGTGAGGGTGTAAGCACGGTAGAAATTAGTAGTACCGGGAACTGCTTTGATGTTTGTTCCTTTTAGGATTTTGAATAGTTCGCCGTGCTTGTCATAGAAGTCAACTTTATTGACAATGAAATTGTCTTTGCTCACGTAATAAATGCTCTTGCTATATCCCGAAATCTTCTTTCTTTCCTCATTACTTGGCACTGCTTCAACTTTGTGGCAATCTGTACCGTTTATAGTTTCACTACCGATTAGCTTGAAGCTGTAATCTTCCATCACCATCTCATCAATGTCCTCATAAGTGAAGTCAGAACCCATGAAAGAGTCACTATCCTCTCCTGTTGATATTCTTCTTGACTTTCTCAATGCAGGTAGATACAAATAGCGAGTTTCATCATCTTTACTATTCTCTACCGAAAGAAAACCCGACCCTTTCACATCGGCAGGTTGCAGAAATTTGATAAGCGTGCTTAGTAGTCCGGCATCATCTTTCATTGAGAAACGTTCAACAGTTCTTGACCTTTTTTTATTGGAACTATTGATAAGCTCCATTGTCATGTCGCTTACTTCTGTTTTGAAGTCAAACTGTTTGTCGTTTTCTTTCATAATTTGCAAACCTGTCAACTGTTGAGCAGATGCGATTGAGCCAATACCCATGATGAGGGTTGCTAAAACACTAAAAAATAACTTTTTCATTTTATGTAATTTAATTGTTGAATTTTACTTTGAATAGTTTGATGATTGCAGGGAATAACAGCAATGAGCCGAAACTTGTACCAATCATTGTTAGGGAAATTAACCATCCGAATTGTTGAAGTGGGATAAATCCGGAGAAAAGAAAAATCACAAATCCGAATATGTTAGTGATAACATCTAAGAGTATAGCTTTACCTGTACTTCCCATCACATTCCTAACGGCTAAATCGAAGTCCTTTTGTATCTCCATTTCTTTCCGCAAGGATGTGATATAATGGATTGCAAAATCTACCCCGATACCAATTCCGATACTCGTAATAATTGCAGTTGCAGTTTCTAAACGAAGTCCGATGAAGCCCATTACTCCAAAGGTCAGTCTTGATGCTATTGTTAGAGGAACAATACTTACAAGTCCATATTTTACAGACTTGAATACCAAAGAGCAAATAACCAATACTATAAATATTGCCAATATGATATTCTGAATTTTACCGAGTACGATGTAATCAACCTGAGCCAACCAAAACATAACTTCTCCTCCGAACTCAACTTTCATGTCGGTAAAGTTCTCTTTGGCATATTTATTAAGTGCAGAGTACAGTTTATTATGGTCTTCTTGGTCGCTACTTGTCAGCATCATTCTTACCTTTGTGCTTTTGTAGTCATAGTCAATCATAGCATTGAAATCGCCGGGATTGCCTGACATTCCATAGAGCAATAAATATTGAGCTATTTCCTCTTGACTGTTTGGGATTGTTTCGTGAGAACTGTCTCCGCTGTGCAGTTCTTTGTTCATCCTTTTGATTACATCAACCACCGAGAATGTGTTTCCTACATATTCAAAGGTGTGAGCATATTCTAAGAAATTATCTACTTCTCTTAGGAACTGTGGTTGCTTCACGGCATCAAGGTCTTTGCCTTCAAACATTATATCAATATATCTTGCTCCTCCCAAATGCTCATTGAACTCATTATATGTTTTTCTTAGCCTATGTTCTTGTGGGAAATACTCTATAAAATCATTACCGATTTCAACTTTGCTCATTCCGTATATCGACAATAGCAGAACAACGAATGATGTAGCAAGTATTGTCTTGCGATATTTCAATGAAACATTAGCCAAACCGGATAAGAAGCCATTTAGCAGTTTATTATCTACTACCGAACTCTTTTTGATTTTCTTGTTTCTTATCAGCCACAAAAGTGACGACATGAAGAAGATTGAAACTATAAAGGTAAGTATGATACCAACCGATGAAATAAGCCCGAACTCTTGAATTGAATTAACTCTGAATATTATCAAAGAAAAAGTACCGATTGCAGATGTTATTCCTGTGAGCATTATCGGTTTTGCCATATACTTTATAGCAAGTTTTCGAGCTTCTGCCGGATTCGGCATTTCTGCATATTCTTCATAGAATCGTTGCATGATGTGAATACCATAAGAACCGGATATTACGAGCATCAAGATTGGCAGAACCGATGACACTAAATTCATCTTAAAGCCTGCCAGCCCCATGAAGCCCATAGTCCAAACTATACTCAACACGACAACTGAAAAGGGAAGCAGAACTCCTATCTTTGTTCGGAAAGCTAGAAGATATACCGACAGCAGAACCAACAATGCAAGTGGAAGCAAAAAGCCAATATCACCACTTATTCCCAAGTCAATTTCTTTTTGCTGAATTGGGTCACCCGACATGAATATTTGCTCGGGGTCTTTGTATTTATCTACAATCTCCGAGACCTTAGCATATACATATTCCTCCACATAGCCTTCTTCGATGTTTGCTACAATTGCAGAGAAAGTTCCGTCTCGTGAGATAATCCTATCCACAATAAGGTCGTTATGAATTGCGCTTTCTCTTAGCTTGCTTAATAAAGCCTTGTCGGTTGGTATTTCGGGAATGAATACGCCAACATCTAGTCCGTCATCATTACCCGTGATATTGTTTACGGAAACAATACTCACAACTTCATCGGGAAGAACTCCTTTGATGCCCTTTACTTCTTCCTCAATCTCTTTAATCTTTTGTAGTGTGCCGTGAGTGAAGATATTGTCCGACTTTATTCCGACAAGGATAATATCTTTCTTCCCGAAAGTTTCCTCGATACGTTCTTTAGTCATAACCATCGGGTCGTCTGCGGGAAGCTCCGATTCACTCATGTTGTTTTCCATTTCGAGCTTTGTTAGTCCAAAGCCGAAAATTAATGTCAACGAAACCACAATCGTAAATATCCACTTGGGTTTGTTGATGATAAAATCAATTGTCTTGTTCATTATTTATAATTTTTACAGTACATTTTCTCCAATCATTTGACCAATACCTAGACAAAAAAATATCAAAAAGCAAATCCTCCCCCACACTCTATAAATTACTATTACAGAGCGGATTACGAAGCAAGCTATTTGATTATGTGATATTTACAACTTTATCTCATTTATCAGCATTTTTGCGATATATGATTTTCTGCTTAATAGCAGTTGTTCCATTTCTTGTCTGCTGCCAAACTTCATGCATAAAAGACTTGTCGATAAGTACGGCAGTATTGTCAGAGCTAGTATATCTATGAAGAAAGCTTGAGGATTAATGGGCTTAATAAGTTTTTCTTCAACTGCCTTATTTATCTCCTCAAAAAAGACCGATAAATCGACAGTTGTAACATTGCTCCTCTTATGTTCTCCCATCACTTCCGTTATAAGCTCGGGATTCTTTGATGTTTCACTCATCACAAACATTGGTAGTTCAGGATTTTCAGCAGCAGAATCAATATAGGTAGATACAAGCAATTCGATTTTCTTAAAAAAATCTACGTCGGCAATCAATACCTCATGTATATTCCTGAACAACTGCCGAAAGGCTTCGCCAAAAACAATTTTGAAAATAGCATCCTTGCTGCGATAATAATAATGCAACATCGATAGATTTACTTGCGCTTCCTTAGCAATATCACGCATTTTTGTTCCGTCGTACCCTTTTTTATAGAATACTTTGCGTGCTGCAAAAATTATATTCTTCTCAGTATCAGTTGTTTTAATAACCATATTATTATCTTTGTACCAAAAGTTCAATCATTTGACCGGCACAAATGTAAAGACATTTTTTTACTCTGCAAATTTTAAAGAATAAATTTATGTTATTTCAATTCTTCAAAGAAAAATTTCTCTTCGCCAAAGGCAGGTCGCAAATCGTTTATCCATACCGCATCAGTATTATATTTAGCAAAGAAAGGTCTGCCGACCCAATCTTTAGAGCGTCCTTGTAGAAATTCGAGTACAAAAACCTTTTCTCCATTAACTTCCGCCTTCCCTTTAATGCAAATTTTTCCCCATTTGCACGACATACTTGGACCTCTCACTGTACGTGCAAGTCCGCTGACATTACTGTATGCTTCGGCAAATATGTCGTGAGCCTTGTCTAACGACAATGAGAAATAATCTTGAGCTCCCGTATCCCTAGCTATAAACATATAATAAGGTATAAGTCCTAGATTGACTTGCATCTTCCACATTTCTGACCAAATCACAGCTTTATCATTAATATTTGTCATTATCGGCGATTGCGTTCTGATTGTTACTCCCGTACTTCTCAGCTTGCTTATAGCCTGTCGAACGGCTTTTGTTTTTAATGCACGTGGATGGTTGAAATGTGCCATCACATTGACGGTAAAGCCTGCATTAATCATCTTTTCAAATGATTTTAGTAGCACTCCTGCGTCGGCATCTTCCGTGAAACGATAAGGCCAATACGATAGCACCTTGGTACCAATCCTTATATTTTGAATATGCCCAAGTTCCGAGCGGTTTGCCAGTAGAAGTTCAAAATATCTATCCAATATTTCAGCTGTCATTGTCATTGGGTCGCCACCGGTGAACAATACATCTGTAAGCTGCTTATTTTGTTTAAGATACTCTATCAGCATATTCGGGTCTCGCATAGAGAACTTAAACTCCTGCATGGTAAACTGAGGCCACCGAAAACAAAATGTACAATAGGCATGGCAAGTTTGACCTTGAGACGGAAAGCACAGAACAGTCTCATTATATTTGTGTTGTAATCCGCGAAGATTCTCACCATTGAGTGTCGGAACATTAGCATCCTGCTTGTTGGGATTGGGGTTGAGTGTAAGTCTGATTCTATCGACTATACTGTTCAGTTCATTGCGTGGGAGTCCTCTTCTAATAGCATCAGACACCTCCATATATTGCACATTATCAAGCATTTTCCGCTGCGGGAAAGTCAGTATAAAAAATGGGTCATTCTCAAAATTATCCCAATCTATCAGTTCATCAACGACATATTTGTTAGTCCTGAAAGGTAAAACATTTCCAACCACCTCAATGTCATGTTGCTGTTGAGCATTAAGTTTCTCCATTTGAGGAATATCCTTAAAGTTACGAAGCATGTATGACTTAAAATCTATCATCCCATCTAATGTTTTTGTAATTAAACTCCTAGTAAAGCTAAAAGCACAAGTTCAGTGCGAACATCACAGCGCCAAAGTTTATAAAGATAGTAAAAATCTGACAACTGCTAAAATTTATTTTTGAGTCAAGATCTCACTTTTGGCATAACGACCTATGTACAAACTCATTACAGCGACACAAAAAAAGATTAACTCTTTATGCAAAAGCTTGATATACAATCAATCCATACACAGCAAAGCGAATAAAACGGGTAAGAGCATACAAGAGATATTTAGGTTGCGGACAGCCCGTTGCTCCAATAAGAAGACTTGTACCCGAGTATGGAAGAGGTGTAAGAGCAGCCACAATAATCAGAAACACACCATATTTATGTACTAAGGGCCAATACTTTGCAAAATATTTCTTACGAATAAATCGATAGGTCACCACCTTGTTCAGGTATCTCCCACATAAAAAAGCGAGATAGCCTGCCACATACGAGATTGTTGCGAGCAATGCTACGTTTGCAATATAAATGCCCACACGACCAAAGCCTGTTGCCCAAATCATAAACAATTCTGGAGGGATAATACCAAAAAACACCTCCGATAGAATATAAACTCCATAGACATAAAAAGGCTGATTTCCGTGAGCCAACAGCCAACTTGGGGTCTCAATAGGCATCCACTTCAAAGCCATATACACAAAAAAGAACATAATTATCATCCACAGCAAGCCCTGCAGTGCATTCTTTAATAGAAATTTTGTGTTCTCGCTCAATGTCATTGGTTTTCTATACTTGTTTCCCGCAAAGATACAGATTTTTTATGCTCAACTCGCTTCCAATCAAAATATATACTTAGTTTGGAAACAAGTTTTGTTGATATTTTGTCTATCACTTGTTGACAATTTTGCTTATCCTCGGCTTTATTTTGTTCCAATACTCCTCCGACAATCTTGCTCCGTCCATTTCCACAGTATGCGCAGAAATTAGGGAGCCTAAGTCTCCACATTGTTGCAAGGATAAGTTGTTTACCAAGCCATACATAAATCCTGCGGCGTAAGCATCTCCCGCACCTGTAGTGTCGACAGCATTCACTTTGACCGCTTCAATCTTTAGCTTTTGTTCTCCCGATTTCACCCATGAGCCGTCTTTTCCCACTTTCACAACAGCAGTTTCACAAAGTTCGGCAAAGGTATCGAGAGCAATTAGAGGATTGTCACTGCCTGTAAATGCTTTTGCTTCCTCTTCGTTGGCAAACAGTATATCAACATATTTAGATAGGGCATCCTTAAAAAAATCGATACTAGCCTCCACCACATTGAAGCTCGCCATGTCCATAGCTATTTTCAGTCCGAGTGCTTTTGCCCTTTCCAAGAGGTGTTTTATCAGCGGTTCATTAAAAACTAAATATCCCTCTATATATAGGTAGTCGTATTGTCGGAGAATATCGTCGTTGATGTCCTTTGGAGACAGGTGTGTAGCAGCCCCCAAATAGGTTGCAAAAGTACGTTCAGAATCGGGCGTGATAAATGTTATTGCACGTCCTGTATTTGTGCTGTCGACACTTAGGTGTGCATTCACCTTGCTTGCAAGCATCTCATTTTTATATGTTTCTCCAAGTTTGTCCTTCCCGATTTTCCCTATAAATCCACAGTCGGCACCAAGTTTAGCTATTGCATTGATGGTATTTCCCGCACTACCGCCGCCGGCAAGTTGCATATCAAGATGTTTAGCAGCTTCGATTATTTCTTTTGATTTGTCGGCTTCCACCAAAGTCATACTTCCCGGCAGGAGGTCAAACTGTTCAAGGATTTTATTATCAGGAGTTTTAAACAGAAAGTCCATCAAGGCACTGCCTGCACCCACAATCTTTTTTGTCATCTTAGTGTATTTTTCGTGCTAAGATACTTTTTTATTTGGATATAAGTATTATCTTTGCATCGTCTTTTTCGGAAGGCATAGATAATAAGGAAGAAAATTCCTCAGTAGCTCAGTTGGTTAGAGCGGCGGACTGTTAATCCGTAGGTCGTAGGTTCAAGTCCTACCTGAGGAGCAAACGACTAGTACACCATCCGGTCAAAAGCATACAAAGTCCTGTAAAACATCAGTTTTGCAGGACTTTTTTATTTTCGGTAGACAACGAAAGGACACGAAAAGTGGATATTCCGGAGCAAACTGCCCCCCCAAAATAAGAAAATCTGGAATTGATTTTTAATATGCCATTCTGGCAGATACTGACCCACCCACGATTTTAGTTCTTCGTTCCTTTGGTATAAACTATCAAAAGAATGATATGGCTGGAAAAACAAAAAGAATGAGTCAAATAAAACAAACACCAACAACTACCAAATGTAGCCAGCGAAAACAGCACCACTACATAGGCAAATCCAATCATCTGCTCTTTCTTATTCTTATATGATTTTTGCTCTGCCATATCTGATTATCTGTTAATTGTTATCCCACCGATAGTGAGTTTTCGTGATGCCTGTGAGTTATCTTCAACGCATTTATCCAAATCTCGCTTTATCATATCTACATCAATGGTAGCTTGACGTATTGAATCTTTAACTCCTAAGAACCCATTATACTCTGTTATCAGCTTTTGGTATAATCTCACATCTTTACTGCTCATTCCATCCATATAGGATGAAATCTGCTGTTTACGGGTGCTGACGGCATTCAGGAGCTCTACATCGTTCAGATTTGTGTTAAATCCTATTGTGTAGCTGAATAGTGTATCTACCTTACTCACCAACTCCAATTGTTGAACGTAAATCTTATCGTATTCTTGTGTCTTTTCTACTATGCGGTTCACTTCCACTTTATTTGTTTGTACATAGCAGAAGAATATTAGCACACCTAGCAATACACTTGCTATGAGATAGCCTGAGAATTTTAAGTAGGCATTAGTTACTTTCTTGTGATTTTTTGCTTTCATAGAGTTTGGTTGTGTAATAACTGTTTATTTGGATTTGATGTTTAACTTTTCTAGATTTTCTTTTGACTTTTCTATACGTTCGATTGGTGCATAGTAATAATCGAGTCCGAGTTCAAACTCAAGAGTGAACACATATCTATGCAGGTTGCGGTCAATACCTAACAGTTCATTCATTTCATATCGTTGAGACTCTCCATTATCGAATACAATATCAACATGGTAGTTATCATTTTCATTTAAATAGTCAGAAAAAACTCTTATGGGCTGTTGTTGTTCTATGGCATTCCCCAAATATTGTTCACAATTGCTATCATCTGAAAATTCTCTGTAATTAAGGTCATTGCAATATTCGGAAAAACGATGTATTTTATATGGTAAAACTTCATAGTTCGAACGAATTCTATATATAAAAAGTGGTAATACTGAAGGAGAAAAAATCCAAATGCTGTGGCAATCTCCATTTGCACAATCGCGCTCTAATGACCTAAGCCCCTTTTTGGTGCTTATGTCTCTATATCTCAGCATTCTTCCGTGTAATAAACTATCATATATTTGTTTGTATGAATTTTTATACCTTAATCTTTCATGTCCAGAATAGTAAATTGAATCATAATTGGTAACAAAATAAGAATTTCCATCTAATTGTTCAAGCATTACCCTCTTTTTTTCTGTTACAACAGTACCGTTCGCATACTTTCTTGTGTTAATGATTTCTTCATTGGGATATCCAATATTAATGTGCTTTAACTCATCGAAATAGCTCACTTTATTTGTGTCTGTTTCATTCCAAAAGCAATTCTTAAGCAGTGAAACCATTTTGCCGAATTCATCATAAATTTGAGCTGTGTTAAGGAGTTGTGTTGTATCCCCTTCTTCTCCATTTACTATAGACTCTAATCTTAAGTGATATTTCTCTTTAAAAAAACTCAAATCATAAAACCATTCTAGTCGTACGCTTTGAACTTTATTATTTTTATCACATGACAGGAACAATACAGAATCTATTGAAACTAAATTTCCAATATTATTATAATAATAGGTGTGCACCCGATCCGGGTAAGGAGAGCCATAATCAGGTTGGAAACTTTCAGTCTTAATAAGGCAATGTTTCTCAAAAGAATGATCCACTTTGCATATCTGAACACCATTATGCACTAAGCTAATACTCTTAATTGAATGCTCTTTTATTGAAGAATAATTTCCAGTAACTATTTGCCCCAATTCTTCATTTGACAATTGAGATTTTGCTGAAAACGTTATGAATAAACAATACGTTAAAAAAATTATACGCCTCATCATTTGTCAAAAAATATATTATTTATACAATCAATAAGTATGCTCATTACTAAAGTTTGCTGAACACTAGGGAGTGTAATCTAAACTCTGTCTGGTTATTTTTCTTTTCGACTTCAAAAATACATTTTTTTTTGAGAACCAATTTCTAAAAGCTTATTTAAGTGAGTATTCAGGTTCTGTCAAGGGCGACCTGTGTTGCGCCTGCGGCAGGTCGTTTATATACCCTTGACGGGTTCTGAATACGGCTTTTCTTTGCTTTTAGTCATTGGTTCTTACAACTCCAAGTTAAATCTCCCCTCAAACTCTTACTGAATGGAGAACCTCCGGTTCATGTATGTCAAATTGTCTTCGACAATAAAAGTAATAGAATTAATAACTAAAAACGGTCAACCTTATTCAGGGATTGACACTTTGCACACAAACAATCTCATTTGCAATTTCTGTTTCATTATCGTTTTCATCAATATGAAAAACTATTAATTGTAATTCTTCTCCCGGTAATACTCCACTCGTTGTAGCTTTCAACCAAATTTTATCTCCGGGATTATATTCGTCACGTTCTTCATCCAGACTATCACATTCTTGTTCACCATCTTCTACATTCATATTTGTTTTCCATACCAAACTCGTTATGCAGATTTCTTCAACGGGGTCTACAATAGGTGCTACAACCGGTTGCAAAAGTCCCAGGATTATGCTCTTGAAGATGGTCTTTAATTTTTATCTGTACCCCTCCATAAGCACACATTATAGTGGAATCCTCAATCAATGCTGGTGCATCCTGTACGATTAAATCTCCTGTATTTTGCCAATCTTGCGGAGATATAACTGCCATACAAGGTGATGATTGCCATGTACTCTTTTTGCAATTTCCTTTGAACATCAAATTCAGCTTACTTTTATCATTAGCATTGGCAAATAACTTATCCTGCAACTTTATCTCGTTAGATATTACCTTTAATTCACCTTCGGGATTAGTACATAGTTGGCACTCTAATTTTGCACCATCACATATATAAATTTTACCCATTGTCTTGTCTTTTAGTTTGAAGCTAAATCAGCACTCTCACCCCCTATTCAAAACACTAACAACAAGATTCTTCACGACCTCCATTTCCTCAGTCTTGCTAGTGGCAATATAAAGCGTAACACTTGAATTTCGATATTCTTTTGCTCAATGCGCTTTTCGTTGATTGCATAACCTTGCACAAGGTAATCCTTCAATCGTTGAGTAGCCCAGATTCGGAATTGAGTTCTTTGTTTTGATTTCACTCGGTAACCGATGGATATGATTACATCAAGGTTGTATAATTTGACGTCTTTATATTGCTCCTTTCCTTTAATGGCGCCATGTTGAGTGGTATGCCGGAAATTCTGGCATGCCACTTTCTCTTTAAGTTATTCCTTCTTAAAAATGTTTCGTATATGCTCTGTAATAGTGCGCCTATTTTTCCCAAATAACTCTGCCATTTGTGCCTGACTCAACCATACAGTATACTCATCAAACTGAACTTGAACTTCAGCTCTACCATCCTCCAACTGATATATTTCTATTTCCTTCATTACAATTATTTTTCAAGGTTCCACTATTCACAAAATTTACGACAACTCCAACTACCGAATATTTTTCGGTAGTTGCATTTTTTACAACAACCACTCCCGCCTGCAAGTTACAAATCCTACTCCACAAAGAAAAACAATGTTTCTCGGCTCTGCTCTTTATTTATTCAAAAAAACAATACCTTTGTAAGATGTTAAAAAGTGGTCAGGAAATTCTGAAGGCAGTGTTTGGGTACGATTCATTTCGTCCTATGCAAGAGAAGGTTGTGAGGGCGGTGCTCAATAATGAGGATTGTCTTGTTTTGATGCCTACTGGCGGAGGCAAATCTTTGTGCTATCAGGTTCCTGCACTGGCAAAAGAGGGTACTGCATTGGTTGTGTCGCCGCTTATTGCGCTGATGAAAGACCAAGTGGAGGCATTGAAGCAAAACGGTGTGAGTGCGGCTTTCTACAATTCGTCTATTTCGGCGAGTGAGCAAAATTCCGTTATCAACGATTTGATGAATGGCAAGCTCAAGCTCTTGTATGTATCTCCCGAGCGTCTGAATTCAGAGCAATTTCATCAAGTACTTTCTCAAACAAAGATAAGCCTTATTGCCATCGACGAGGCACATTGTATATCGTCGTGGGGACATGATTTTCGTCCTGATTATAAAAACATGGGCTACCTGAGAAATAAATATCCCAACATTCCTATCGTTGCGCTGACAGCCACTGCCGACACTCTGACGCAGGAGGATATTTTGAGACAACTTAATCTGGATACTGCACAAGTTTTTAAGGACACATTCAGCCGCCCTAACATCTATATTGAGATGCAGGGGGCGCAGAAGCGCAAGCAGAAAATATTGAACTTCCTAAATGGTCGTCATGAGGAGTCGGGAATTATCTATTGCCTGAGTAAAAAAAGTACAGAGGATATATCAGCTTTTCTCAGCGGAAATGGTATTTCGGCGGCACACTACCATGCGGGGATGAGTAATAACGAGCGCGACAGGGTGCAGAGTGATTTCTTGGACGACAGCATAAAGGTAGTGTGTGCCACTATTGCTTTTGGGATGGGGATTGACAAATCGAATGTCAGATGGGTCATTCATTATAATATGCCCAAGAACATTGAAGGATATTATCAGGAGATTGGCAGAAGTGGGCGCGACGGGCTGCCTGCTACAGCTCTGTTGTTTGCGGGGTTTCAGGATTATCGGATACTTAAAGACATAAACGACGAATCGCCTCGTAGGTATTTGCTGGATGCTCGTTTGGACAGGATGTTCAACATGACCAAACAATACCACTGCCGCAGGGTGATGTTGCTGAATTATTTTGGAGAGTGGACAAACAAGCCTTGTGGAAATTGCGATAACTGCAAACGACAACTGGGAAGCTACGATGGCACACTGCACGCACAAAAAGCACTATCGGCGGTAGCACGATTACCACAGAAGCTCTCAAACTCCATATTGGCTCGCGGATTGATGGGTTGGCATCATGAGGATGTGGCAGAGTGTGGTTTCACAGATATAAAAACCTTTGGCGTAGGACGCAACACCGATTTCAAGTCGTGGATGTTCATTATAGAGCAGTTGCTCAGTTTGGGCTTACTTCAAGTGGATTATGAAAACAACTGCACGCTCCAACTCACAGCAACGAGCAAAAAGGTTTTGTTCGAAGGCTTGAAAGTTAATCTATACAAGGAGGGAGTCCGCATGAAAGCCACAAAATCGGAGCTCACCCAAAAGACTGCGCCGAAGTCGAGACCGCAGAATACTGAAGA
>JBKEAJ010000095.1:0-13960 GCA_047972135.1 Bacteroidales bacterium
GCCCCCGTCGAAGTCCTAACAATAACTCCCGGCGTTGCACCTTGCAAGGCTTTAGCAACATCGGTTACCGGACGGGATTCAAAGGTTTCTGCCACATCGATTGTAGCTACCGCTCCGGTAAGATTTTCTTTTTTCTGAACACCATAGCCAACAACAATGACCTCTTTTAAGCCTTGCACATCTTCTTTTAATGTAACATCTACCACACTCTTTCCACTTACACTCACCTCCTGAGTGAGCATTCCCATAAAAGAAATTTGCAACACGGCATCTGCTGGAACACTAACAGAATACTTACCGTCAACGTCTGTGATAGTACCATTGCCAGTATCTTTCTGTATTACAGCAGCACCGGGTATCCCGACACCACTTTCATCGGAGACTTTCCCAGTCACCGATTTCTGTGCGTAGACACTACTTGACAGTAGTGCAAAACACATTATTACTAAGATAAAAGTAATTTTCCTCATAAAACTGTTGTTTAAATTTTAGTATTAAAATATAAGTCGGAATTATGCACAACGCGATACTGCATCTTCTCCATATTGAAAATGACTCGCATACATATTCGCTTTATCAAAATTTCAACATTAATAAATTGCAAAATACGCACACAGACACACAGAAGAACAACAGTAGCCCTCCCAGGCATATCTGATATTGGTTTGGTATGCTTAATTGCCATCTCTAATAAAGTAATTCGAGTGCAATTTAAGCAAAGATTTCAACTCAGCCTAATAATATAAACATTATTTATTAACTCTAAATTGACTTTGCTTTTTTGCTACACAACAGCATTATCAAGAATATCAGTAAGCCATTTATCACAATTGGCTCAAAGCCAACCTTGTAATTAAACCATTCAACAGAATTGGCGTGAAGGACGGCAACACACGACAACACTATTACACTTGCAATAAAAGCAGTGGTGTCGTGTACTTTTCGTTTGGTTATTAGTCCGAAAGCAAACATTCCCACAAGGGGGGCATAGGTATATCCTGCGGTTTTGAACACCAAGTCTACCACAGAGGCATTACTAAAGTTCCAAAGCAAAACTATGGTTGCAAACATCGGGAAGGACATAAGTATGTGCACCCGTGTTTTTGTTTTTTTAGAAGACGTTCCGCTAGTAACATCTATTTTCAGAATATCTACCATGAATGATGTTGTCATTGCGGTGATGGTAGAGTCGGCACTTGAATATGCGGCAGCGATGAGACCTACAAAAAACAAGATGCCGACGGTGAGTCCCAAATGATTGAATGCAAGCTCGGGATATAGCATATCGGTGTCGGCAGGTATGCTAATTCCATTGGCATTCGCATACATAACTAGCAATCCGCCCAAGAACACAAACAGCAAAGTTATTGGAACCATTACAATCCCTAAGGATATCATATTCTTTTTTGCCTCAGCAGAGTTTTTGCAGGTCAGATTTCGCTGCATTACGTCTTGGTCGAGTCCGTTTAGAGCAATAGCAATGATAGCACCGCTAATAAAATCTTTCCAAAACCAATTACCGTCAGTCCATCCGCCTTTGAAGTTAATCATCCTCGACAGACCTTCATTCTTCATTGTTCCAAGAATTTCCGACATGCTCATATTAAGGTCGCCAACCACAATGAATATAGTCCCAACCACAGCAACAAGGATAAACAGCGTCTGCATAGTGGAAGTCCACACCACTGTTTTTATACCACCCTTCAGAGTATAGACCCAAATCAGGATAAGGGTTATACCGGCAGTAATATAATATGGAACACCCAAAGCATCCATAATAAACATTTGTAGCACTTTCACCACAAGGAAGAGGCGTATTCCCGCACCTAAGAGCTTAGACACCAAGAACATCACCGAAGCAAGTTTATTAGAAACGGGACCTATTCGCTTTCCGATATACGAATATATTGACACTAAGTTAAGTCTGTAATACAGAGGCAATAACACTATTGCTATAAACAAGTAGCCCATTAAGTTGCCGAGTACAAACTGCATATATGTAAAACTGTTTACTCCGACCTTTCCGGGAATAGAAATAAGGGTTACTCCCGAGATGGCAGCTCCTATCATACCAAAAGCTACTATATACCAAGGGGATTTTCGGTCGCCCGTAAAGAAAGTTTCATTTTTTGCATTTCGGGACACTATCCACGAAAAGAATATCAGCACGGCAAAATATGCGGCAAGTATCAATATCAACAGGTTGGGTGTAAGCATGTTAAAATTTTATTTTGTTATATTCATCATTGGGACTAACTCCTATTCCACTATTTCGGGGTATCACAACTTTCCCATTTTCAATTTTCAAGCCATCGTACAAGTCATTGCTAATCAGGATATGTCCATCCAAATCAACCCAATCTGCCAATGGCGAGAGGTGCGACATTGCCCCGACGGCACATGAGGTTTCGGACATACAACCAAGCATTACTTTCATATTCAGGGCTTTGGCAGCATTTATCATTCTCATAGCCTCACGCAGTCCTGTGCTTTTCATCAGTTTTATGTTTATTCCCGAAAAAACACCGTAAGCATCTTTTATGTCGCTCAGTCTTTTCACAGCCTCGTCTGCAACTATTGGCAGAGGGCTTCTTTCATTTAGCCATGCCGTGTCGTCCTTTTTATCCCTCTCGAAGGGCTGCTCCACAAATACAGTCCCACGCTCCTGCAACCAACACACCAAATCTAGTGCTTCTGCTCTGTCAGTCCATCCCCTATTGGCATCCACACATATAGGGACATCCGTAACCGAACGAACAGCCTCAATCAGGGCTTTATCCTTATCGCTACCGAGTTTTATTTTTAGTATTTTAAAGCCTTTTGCCTCCTCAGCCCGCTCTTTCACTACCTCCGGAGTGTCGATGCCAATGGTGAAAGAGGAGTTTGGGATATTATCGGGATTTAAGCCCCAAACCTCGTAAAGAGGTTTTCCGAGAGCTTTTCCGTACAAATCATGAAGTGCAATATCCACCGCCGCTTTGGCTGCATTATTATCTTTATCGACAGTATCAACATAAGTCAATATATCCTCTAGTTGGAAGGGTGAAGAAAACTGCCTCAAATTCACTTTTGACAGAAATGTCGAGACTGTTGAATGCGACTCACCAAGATAGGGAGGCATTGATGCTTCGCCATATCCCACCAAGCCGTCCCACTCAATCCTGACAAGCATTAGCTCTGTTTGCGAGCGGCTGCTACCCGCAATGGTGAACTGATGTCTCTGATTTGCAAAATATGGAGTAAAAGTCAAGTTCATTCGTAATTTTTTAATTGTACCACTTATGATTCAGTATTTGAGTTATTCCGTTTGTATTCTCGTTTCCGGCATATCTACGAGCTGTCATTATTCGTCCTAGCAATCGTTTACTATATAATTCATCGTCTTCTTTAAAGCTATTAATACGCACATATCCCGACGAATGTATCACTCTGCCCTCTCCCAAATACAGCCCCACGTGTGTTATTCTGTCTTTCTTCTCGGTACTAGAGCCAAAGAAAATCAGGTCTCCTTTTTTAAAATTTTGCCAAGAGCTTGCATCCACCTCTTGCCCTGCTTTTGCCTGCTGATATGTGTTGCGTGATATTAGATAGCCCTGATTTCTGAACAATACTCTCATAAATCCGCTACAATCGAGTCCCACAGGAGATGTGCCTCCCCACGAATATGGTCGTCCCAACATGCTCAGAGCCTGCTCACACATTTCATCAATATTTACCCTCTGATATTTATCCTGCAATTCTCTCAAAGACAACAAATTGTCGACAGCAAGTAAAGCTACAGTATTCTTTTCGGGCAGCATATTACTTATTTTCAACTGGTTATCATACTTTTCGCCTGCGACAATATCTCCCGAAAGAATATTCATAACAGCCTCACCATCAACACTTTTCAAAACATCATAATCAGACATATACATATATCTGTCAGATTTTTTCCACTTCTCAAACTCATACTCGGAAAGCCGCCTGACATTCAGGGATTGTACGTAGGACACCAAGCTATCGGGAGTTCTGACCAATAGCCACGAGCCTTTCTTTTTATATATCTGAACTGGAGTTCCCAAAAGGGTTTGCGACACCATTTCGCTCGAATGGCTTGCTCTGCCTCTGAGGTTTGCGACACTGACAGTTATCAGTCCCCACCCCTTTTCGTCCAAAGGCTTTAGCAACTTGATACTATCTGAGCAAGATACATTTACGCTATCTAGTGTGGTAATCAATGCATTATAAGCAGTTTCGCTAGTAGTTTCACCTCTCAATATTGGAATATTTCCCGAGTTGTCCACACTGATATTGTAGACTTCAAGAGCCTTGTCAGTAATATATTGCGAGCTGATATTGTTAACGTAAGCCTCCAAGTCCGCAGAGTTTCTGCACGAACACAAGAACAGCAGAACTAAGGCAATATCAAATATATGTAACACTCTCATTCATTAAAATTTTATAGCTATCAGCATAGCTTAACAGCCGTTTCTACTGCAAGACAAAGCAACAAACAATTAGTGATAAAAACAAATTGTTGGCGTTATTTTGTTGATACGGATATTTTACGTACATTCGCAGAAAATAAAGCATTATGAGTACAACAGCATCAGAACAGGCACGCTTCGATGCACGTCTTTCAAAAGAACAAAAACAGTTTTTTGAGCAAGCGGCATATCTTGGTGGTTATAGGAATCTTACTGACTTTATTATTAGGGCAGCTCAAGAAAAGGCAAAAGCGATTATACAAGAAAGGGAACAAATAATTGCCTCAGAACAAGACAGTGAAATCTTCTTTGACGCTATTACTAATCCTCGAAATCCATCTGCAAGATTGCAGGATGCTCTAAATAACTATAATTCGTTTATGGCAAATTCAAAATGATTGAGCTATTAGACAAAAAACATAATCGCAAGGAACTTGATTGTGGCAATGAATTGTTGAATAATTACTTGGAACATCAAGCGGGGCAAGACATGAGGCGTAAACTAGCTGCTTGCTTTGTATTACTGGAAGACAAGACAAAATTTATTCAAGGATATTATACCCTTTCAAACAGCAGTATTCCTTTATTGGACTTTTCCGAAAGTGTCCGTAAAAAACTCCCAAAGGCATACTCATTAATTCCAACTACTCTACTGGGCAGGTTAGCAATTGACAACTCTGACGCTCAAGACATCAGAGATAGAGAAGAACGAAAATCAGACAAAAACTATCAACTTATACTTTTGATTATTGGCTTGGTTTTTTTAGCCTTTCTTGTTGTTTTCTTGAAAGATGATAAAGAATTATTGTATAAAATTATAATTGCAATTATATCTTTTGTTGGCAGTTTTGGACTTGGTAAATTAGCTAAAAATAAAAGAGAGGAATAGTAAGTGCTCCTAGAGTTAATGATGGCAACATTGAGATTATGACACGGACAAAAAACATTTTTTGTTATATATTTCTTATCGCAACTCTGCTACTTCCGACAAGCAAGGCATTTGCTGGCGGCGGAGATACAGGGGAGCTCGACGTGTCTGAATACATCATGTCGCACACCTCCGACTCATACAGTTGGCATATAGCTGATTACAAGGACAAGCATTACTCCATTCCGCTTCCGATTATCCTTTATTCCACAAAATCGGGTTTTCATTGTTTTTTGTCGTCAAAATTTTGGCATGGGCATAGTTACAAGGGTTTTAAAATTGCAGAGAGCGGTGCATACAAGGGAAAGATAGTGGAGATTGACGAGACTGGGGCGCACTTGGAAGAACATCCGATAGACCTCTCGATGAAGCGTTCTATTATCGGAATGATTTTCAGCTGCCTACTGATTATCGGCATGTTTGTATCCTTTGGTAAGCGATCTGGCAAATACATCGACACTGCCCCAAAGGGTGCTTATGCATTCTTTGAGCCATTAATACTTTTTGTGAGAGACCAAATTGCTAAGCCCTCCATTGGGGAGCAGAAATATCAGAAATTTCTACCTTTACTCCTCACTCTATTTATGTTTATCATTATCAACAATATACTGGGATTAATACCAATTTTCCCCTTTGGGGCGAATGTTACCGGTACGATAAGCATAACGATGGCACTTGCACTTGTTGCCATGTTTGCCATAAATTTTTATGCATCAAAGAATTACTGGAAGCACACCTTTAATCCTGAGGTTCCGATGTTTATGAAATTTCCGATACCGATTATGCAATGCATCGAGCTAATAGGGCTGATACTCAAGCCTGCAGTATTGATGATAAGGCTTTTTGCCAATATCATGGCGGGACATTTGGTAATATCTGCATTTATCGTATTGATATTTATATTTACAAATATGTTTGGACCCACTGTTGGGGCAGGAGTTTCGGTATTCTCTGTAATTTTTGGAACGGTAATGACCTTTTTGGAAATTCTGGTTGCCGTCATACAAGCGTATATTTTTACTATCTTGACAGCCATTTTTATAGGTTTAGCAGTAGAAGAAAATCATTAATAATAAAAATAAAACAAAATGAATCCATTCTTAGTAATCAACGACCCTAGCGTAGCTGCATTGGCAGCAGCAATCATAGTAATCGGAGCAGCGATAGGTATCGGACAAATCGGAGGCAAGGCTATGGAAGGTATAGCACGGCAACCCGAAGCAGGCAACGACATACGTTCGTCAATGCTAATCATTGCTGCGTTCATCGAGGGTGTATCAGTTATCGCTCTAGTAATCTGCCTGTTAGTATCGCTAAAATAGTAGCGTCATGGATTTTTTAACGCCTCATTTGGGAACTGCCTTTTGGGCATTGGTTATTTTTTTGGTATCCTTTGCCATACTCAAAAAGTATGCGTGGAAGCCGATATTGGAAGCCTTGCGTCATCGTGAGCATGCCATCAACATGTCATTGCAAAGTGCAAAGCATGCTAGAGAGGAGCATGAGAAACTGATGAACGACAATGAGAAGATAATCACGGCGACACTAAAACAAAAGGAGAAAATCTTGGCAGAGGCTAATGCTACGAAAGCAGAAATAATAGAGCGGTCGAGAGTAGAAGCGAAGACGGAGGCTGAGAAGATCATTGAGCAGGCACGCAGGCAGATATCCCACGAAAGGGAGCTTGCCGAGAATGAGATAAAAGAGCAGCTATTGAACCTAGCTATTACTGTTTCAGAAAAGGCTGTAACGACCGAGCTTAACAACGCAGAGTTCAACAGCGCATTGATAACAGAGCTTACCAAAGAGGCGGATATTGCAATCAGTAAAAGTGTTTAGGTTTTGAATAAGAACAGGAAGCTCATAAAGCGGTATGCACAAGCACTTGTCAATTCGTACACAAGCGATTCGGACTTGGCACGTCTTCGCAAAGAGATAGACTATCTTGCAGCCTTGTATATAAAGGACGAGTCGTTCAGGAGTTTGGTTACTCACCCGAAAATCAACAAGCAAACTCGTGTGGAGGTGATTCGTCAGGCATTAGGGAGCAAAATCGGCGACAAGCTGTTAAATTCTTTATGCATCATTACCGAAAACGGAAGGATAGACGAGCTTATCAATCTCAGAAAGATGGTATTGCAGCTCATTGACAAGAGGCAAAATATTCATACCATCGACCTGCGCACTGCACAAAAAGCAGACCCAAAACAGTTTGAAAGCATCCGACAGCAGCTGGAGAAGAAACTCGGCGGCAAGGTGAAATTTCATTTCATCATCGACCCTTCAATAATCGGGGGTTTTGTGCTAAGCACCGATTCTTTGCTGTATGACAATAGTCTCAGGACGAAATACAAAACTCTGGAAAGAGAATTAAAACTTTAAGATTTAGAACAAAAGACATGAGTCAGATAAAACCCTCAGAAATATCAAAAATCCTAAAAGAACGCATTGACGGGGTAGACTTGTCGGCAAAATTTGAGGAGACGGGTACGGTTATCCAAAGTGGCGACGGGATAGCCCGTGTTTACGGACTTTCCAAAGTTGGTTTGAACGAGATGATCGAGTTTGAAAACGGCACTAAAGGTATTGCATTCAACATTGAGGAAGACAATGTGGGAACCATCATCATGGGCGATTTCCACAATATCAGAGAGGGCTTTAAAGTAAAACGGCTTTATAAAACAGCCTCTCTGCAAGTTGGCGAAGGCATATTAGGGCGAGTGGTGAATACTTTGGGCGAAGCCATCGACGGCAAAGGCGACATTGCAGGCAAGACTGTCAACCTTCCTTTTGAGCGCAAAGCACCGGGTGTGATTTACCGACAGCCTGTGAAGCAGCCCCTGCAAACCGGCATTAAAGCTGTTGATGCAATGATACCCATAGGGCGTGGTCAACGGGAATTAATAATCGGCGACCGACAGACCGGAAAGACCTCAATCGCCATAGACACGATACTAAATCAGCTTAATGGGCACAAGAACAACGACCCGGTTTACTGCATATACGTAGCTATCGGACAAAAAAGCTCTACCATTGCCCATATAGTTTCTACACTGGAGAAGCATGGAGCGATGGAATACACCACCGTCGTAAACGCCTCAGCATCAGAGCCTGCCACCTTGCAATATCTAGCACCTTATGCAGCCACTGCCATAGGTGAATATTTTAGAGACACCGGGCGACATGCACTTATAATATACGACGACTTGTCGAAGCAAGCAGTAGCATATAGGGAAATATCGCTGTTAATGCGCCGTCCACCGGGCAGGGAAGCCTATCCGGGCGACATTTTCTATCTGCATTCTAGGCTATTGGAGCGTTCTGCAAAGCTCATCGAGAATGACGAGCTTATCAGAAACATGCCCGACATGCCCGAAGAACTGAGAAACATCAGCAAGGGCGGGGGTTCGCTGACCTCACTGCCTATTATTGAAACGCAGGCGGGAGATGTTTCGGCATATATCCCGACCAACGTTATTTCCATTACCGACGGGCAAATATTCCTCGAAGCCGATTTATTCAACTCGGGAGTACTCCCTGCCATCAACGTAGGAATATCGGTATCTCGTGTGGGTAGTAGCGCACAAATCAGACCTATGAAGAGCATTGCGGGTTCGTTGAAGGTTGAGCAAGCACAATATCGTGAGCTTGAAGCCTTCTCGAAGATGGGCAGCGACATGGATTCCGCCACAAAACTAACACTCGACAAAGGGGCGAGAAATGTTGAGATATTGAAGCAACACAATTACTCGCCAATGCCTGTAGGCGAGCAGCTTGCCATACTATATTGCGGTGTCAACAATTTGCTCCGCAAGCTGCCAACTAACAAGATACGAGCATTTGAAAAAGCCTATCTGCAAGACTTGAAAATAAATCATGGGGACTTGTTCTGTAAATTTGAAGCAGGGACAATGACAAAGGAAGACGAAAAAGAATTGAAAGATATTATCAGCAACACTATCAAATCACTTCTTTAACAAGTAATTAGCAACACAGCATGCCGAATTTAAAAAACATACGCAGCAGAATATCCTCATCAGGACAGACAAGAAAGATAACGTCGGCAATGAAGATGATATCGGCGGTGAAGCTGAGGAAATCGCAGGACAAACTTGTCAACCTGCGTCCCTATGCCGAGAAGCTAAAAGACATCGTACTGCACATCAACTCCATGCTGAACGAAAAGACAAAAATCAATTCTCCCTACATCGAAAAACGAGAGGTGAAGAAGGTGCTGATACTTGCCATCACGAGCGACAGGGGCTTGTGTGGCGGCTACAACACTGGCATTATGAAAGAAGCTATCAATCTAGTAGTTGATAAGCATTCAGAGCATTATGGAAGCGGTGATATTGATTTTTACATAATCGGCAAGAAGGGTGTCAAAATAGCCAAAGAACTGGGTTTCAACATCAAACATTCCAAGATTGAAGAGATAGATGATATTGATTTTGGAAAGTCTAAAGAGATAGCAAATGAATTGATGGGAATATTTGAAAAGAACACATATCAGAAGGTCTATTTGGTATATTCAAAGTTTAAGAACAGTGCGACCAACATCCCGACACACGAGCTGTTGCTACCGGTAGACCCTGAGCCTCCCCACACAGCCAAGGCCCTATCGTCGCACAAGGATGATTATATTTTTGAACCCTCGATACATAAAATAGCCGAAGAGCTGATACCTCTGCTAATTTACAACAGAGTTTACGTAGCATTCTGCAATGCCCAATCGTCTGAGAACGGCGCACGTATGACCTCCATGTATCAAGCGACGGAAAATGCCGACGACCTAATAGACAAGCTCAACCTCACCTACAACAAACTGAGGCAGGCAGCCATCACCAACGAGATATTGGAGGTAAGCTCAGGAGCAGAATCGCTGAAATGAAAAATATTTCTCGTAGCTATTTCATAAGCTCCTAATTTGTATTAACTTTGCGAGGCAGTAAAAACAAGTTTATATATAACATCAAATTTATATGTCTAATAGTTTCAAATTAAGACGAGGTTATGACATTAGACTGAAAGGGGATGTTGACACTGTACAGCTCAGTCCTGCAAAGGCTGAGTTTTATGCAGTTAAGCCAACAGATTTCCTCTCGTTGACACCAAAATTGGCAGTAAAGGTCAATGACAAGGTCAAAGCAGGGAGTCCACTCTTTTTCAACAAATTACAGCCTCAGTCGATGGTATGTTCTCCTGTCAGCGGAGAAGTAGTAGCCATCAATCGCGGGGAACGCCGCAGGATAGAAGAAATCGTAATCAAAGCTGACGAAAACATTGACTACGAGAACTTTGACACAGCTTCTTCTTCGGCAGAACAAATCAAAAGTACACTTCAAAAAAGTGGTTTGTGGTCTTTTTTCGTACAGCGACCTTACGGAGTTATCGTAAATCCTGAGGAAACACCACAGCACATTTATGTTTCGTGCTTCGACAGCTCACCTTTGGCAAACGACATGGAGCATTCTTTGTGCGATGACATTGCGGAGTTTAAGAGTGGCGTAGAGATTTTGAAGAAACTCACTAGCGGTCAGGTTCGTTTGGGTCTAAACTCCAAAGTATCGAACTCCATTTTTGGAGGCATTGACGGTGTTGAGTACAACTCTTTTGGCGGAGCGCATCCGGCAGGCAACGTAGGCGTACAGATTTCCAAAGTATCGCCTTTGAACAAGGGTGAAAAAGTTTGGACCATCTCTCCACAGGCGGTGGTTTACATCGGTCGTTTGTTCTCCAAAGGTCATTACGATGTTTCTCTCAATGTAAAAGTGGCAGGCACACGAGCAAAGGACAAAGGCTACGTATCGACCATTGTTGGTGCACAAATCAAGTCTCTTGTAACTGTTGACACACCATCGGGAAAAACGAGGATGCCAAATTCGAGGATAATCAGCGGTAATATTCTTACGGGACACAGTGTTGTTGAAGACGGCTATTTGGGAAGTTTTCACAATTTGATTACTTGTATTCCCAACGGCGACTACTATAAGTTCTTTGGCTGGGCAACACCCGGTCTTACTGAGTTTAGTGTGTCTCGTACATTCTTCGGGTGGATATGTCCGAAGCGTAAATATGACATTGACACGAACACCCACGGCGAGGAGCGAGCTTTTGTAATGAGCGGACAGTACGAGAAAGTTCTTCCTATGGACATTCTTCCTGTGTATCTGTTGAAAGCTATACTTGCCAACGACATCGACAAGATGGAGCAACTTGGTATCTACGAGGTTATAGAAGAAGATTTAGCACTTTGCGAGGTTATCTGCACATCGAAGATTGACGTGCAACAAATTCTGCGTGAAGGCATTAACACAATGATAACAGAAATAGGGTAAATTCCACTGACATGAGAAAGTTTTTAGATAAAATAAAACCAAATTTTGAGAAGGGTGGAAAGCTGCATATGTTTCATTCCGTGTTCGACGGTATGGAAACATTTCTTTTTGTCCCTAAACACACTTGCCACAACGGTGCGCATGTTCGCGACAATATTGATTTGAAGCGTACGATGATAGTTGTGGTAATGGCATTGATGCCTGCCTTTTTATTCGGCACATATAATGTTGGTTATCAGCATTATTTATCGATTGGCGACTTAGCATCACAATCTATATGGAGCATGTTTTTATACGGCTTGCTGAAAGTACTTCCGATAGTAGTAGTTTCCTATGTGGTCGGATTGAGTATTGAGTTTTACTTTGCACAGAAGCGAGGGCACGGCATCAACGAGGGTTTCTTAGTTTCGGGTATGTTGATACCCTTAGTTTTGCCACCCACTACTCCACTCTGGATGGTTGCTCTAGCAACGGCTTTTGCGGTGATACTCGGCAAAGAGGTATTTGGCGGCACGGGCATGAACATCTGGAATCCCGCACTTATAGCCAGGGCATTTTTGTTTTTTGCCTATCCGGGACGTATGAGTGGCGACAGCGTTTGGATTGCCAACAATGCGAGCGACAAAATAGTTGACGGCTTCACTAGTGCGACACCTCTTGCGAGGCTAGCAGCCGAAAGCGGCGGAAGCACATCGTTTAGTATAATGGACTCAATCACAGGATTAATACCTGGTTCGATTGGGGAAACCTCCGTTATTGCGATATTGATTGGTGCGATAATACTTATTTGGACAGGCATTGGCAGTTGGAAGATTATGCTGGCAACGGTTCTGGGAGCATTAGGAACGGGCATGTTGTTCAATGTGGCAGCAGGTAGCAATGTTTATATGGCAATACCTGCATGGCATCACTTAGTAATCGGCGGATTTGCATTCGGAGCTGTATTTATGGCGACCGACCCTGTATCGGCAGCACAAACTGAAACGGGAAAATGGATTTACGGCATACTGATAGGAGTATTCGTAATGATTTTCCGTGTATTAAATCCTGCTTTCCCCGAGGGCATGATGTTAGCAATATTGCTAATGAATACTTTTGCACCGCTTATCGACCATTATGTGGTACAGGCGAATGTCAGCAGGAGATTGAGGAGAGCTAAAGTAAGAGTAAACTAAAAGCATAGAGTAATGAATGTAAATAAGAACTCATATATATTTACGTATGCAACGATAATAGTATTGGTAGTTGCAGCGACTTTAGCTACTCTATATCTTGTATTGAAGCCTTATCAGGATGCCAATATCAAGACAGAGAAACAACAGAACATACTTGGAGCAGCAAATCTGACAGTCGGCAAAAGCGATGCAGAAGCTACTTTCAACGGAAAGATAAAAGCCTATTTGGTTAACAGCAAGGGCGAGGCAAAGGCTTTCGAGGGCGACAAGGCCTCTGAGAGTGAAGCATTTAAGGTTGACATGAAGAAACTGAAAGCTCAATCAGCAGAAAGTCAGCAGCTTCCACTTTTCATACTCACTGCCGACGATGGTTCGTCGAAGTATATCATTCCGCTCTACGGCACAGGGCTTTGGGGTGCTATTTGGGGCTATATCTGCTTGGATAGCGACATGCAGACTATCTGCGGAGCGGTATTCGACCATAAAAGTGAAACTCCCGGTCTTGGTGCAGAAATAGCTGAGAGTAGTTTTCAGGAGAGATTCAACGGCAAGAAGATTTTTGATGCCGACGAGAACTTTAAGACTTTCACGATAGCAAAACAAGGAGAGAAAGCAGAGGAGCAGTACAAGGTTGATGGTATTACGGGAGGAACCCTTACAAGCAAGGGGCTTCAGAATATGATTAACAGCTGCGTAGCACTATACGAACCCTATTTTAAGAATAAAAAACAGTAGTAGCCATGAGTGAAAAAGAACCATTATTTTCAAAGAAAAACAGGCAGCTGGTTACTAACCCGCTGAGTGTTAGCAACCCTATCACCATTCAGGTCTTGGGTATCTGTTCGGCACTTGCTGTTACCATTCAGTTGAAGCCGTCGTTGGTGATGGCACTCTCAGTAACGTTTGTTGTCGTTATGTCGAGTTTGATTATTTCTTTACTTAGAAATACTATTCCATCACGCATAAGGATTATCGTGCAGCTGATTGTTGTAGCGTTCTTAGTGATTGTGGTAGACCAAGTGCTTAAAGCCTTTATGTATGATGTCAGCA
>JBKEAJ010000096.1:0-13264 GCA_047972135.1 Bacteroidales bacterium
GAATTACATAACTCTAGAAATGACACATTGGAGTTGAGTATATCTAATCCCGTAGACGATTGTGCAACCAAACTTGATAACCCAAATCTATGGTATATTAATGATGATACAACATTGACACTCGTAGCTACAAACCTATTTGAGAATATTATAGCTTTACCTCCACATACAGATAGCACTATTCAGGTAAGATTGTTAAATAGACTAAACGGGAGTAGTCTCAAAGACCTAGTGAGCGAGTACCATTATTTAGTAAACGGAGACTTCATCATAAAATCAACAGGACTAAGTAGCGACACTCTAATTTTTAGAAGATCTCCTGATTTAATTATCCAGTACAAATTAGATGGAGAGTTAGTTACCTCAGATGATAGTGCTAAAATGAATAAAGTGCAAATAAAGCCTCCAAAGATTAGATAAGGTAGCCTCAGGTTGGTAATGATTCAGATATGTTGATTCAAGAAAAGTAACCGCCAAAACGGGTAATGGTTCAGATATGTTGAATGGTGATAAATAAAAAGCAAACAACAGCCGTTTTAATGGTGAATTGTAAATGCTTAATTATAAATGAAATGCAAACAGCAAATACATATCATATAGGCGGACAGCTTGGCGAGGTCTTCCTTGGAGAACGGAATGATACTTGGAATTTTGCGATAAGCGAGCGCAGAGCCAAGTTTCACTTGGACTATGCCGAGTGTGAGCAAAATCATGTAAATAATACGCCGTATCTCTTTAAGGGCAAGGTGCTAAATTCTAAAGAGTTTCAATACTACATGAATGCATATAATGCTAATGTAGATTACTTCAATGAGAAATACGGAGAAACCAATTCTCATTTTCAGACTGATTTTTTTACAGGAGGTAGTGATGAATGAGATAAGATTAATAATTACGACACTTATAACCCTTGCTGTAATTAATTGCAATACAGACAAATTGCCTCCTGTAGTAAAACCAAATCATTACTTAGAAGGGGATGTTACAAAGATTGTCATTGATCATGCTGTTAAGTATCGTGATTGGTGCCGATTTTCTAGAGTTATTTTTTATATTGAATTACATAACTCTAGAAATGACACATTGGAGTTGAGTATATCTAATCCCGTAGACGATTGTGCAACCAAACTTGATAACCCAAATCTATGGTATATTAATGATGATACAACATTGACACTCGTAGCTACAAACCTATTTGAGAATATTATAGCTTTACCTCCACATACAGATAGCACTATTCAGGTAAGATTGTTAAATAGACTAAACGGGAGTAGTCTCAAAGACCTAGTGAGCGAGTGCCATTATTTAGTAAACGGAGACTTCATCATAAAATCAACAGGACTAAGTAGCGACACTCTAATTTTTAGAAGATCTCCTGATTTAATTATCCAGTACAAATTAGATGGAGAGTTAGTTACCTCAGATGATAGTGCTAAAATGAATAAAGTGCAAATAAAGCCTCCAAAGATTGGTAATGGTTCAGATATGTTGAATGGCGATAAATAAAAAGCGAGGAACAGCAGTTTTAATGGTTAATTGTAAATGGTTAATTATAAACGAGATGCAAACAGCAAATACATATCATATAGGCGGACAGCTTGGCGAAGGCTTCTGTTGTGGCGATGAGATGCGTACAAAATCCACATTGCCTGCGGACAATGTAGATTACGAGAAATTGCAATACTACTATCACCCCGACCATCTGGGTTCTGCTAGTTATATCACAAACCTTGACGGTGCATAGGGTATCGCCCCGAAAGCCTTGGAGAATGGAAGAATGGTTATTCTTGTGGAATAGCTATTTCTAAAAAGTACGGTTTGGTAGCTTATTGGACAATCCTGTGGTAATGGTTCAAACATGTTGAATGAGAATAAATAAAAAGCAAATAACGGCTCTATCCCTTATGGGTAGGGCTGTTTGTTTATAGCTTACAGCATATGGCATTAAAATCGGCTGTTGTGCTTACAGCTCTAATTTCAGAGATACAAAGATTCCGAAATTGCTGGCATCGGGGGTATCTTTATGAGTTAGCCGCCACACAGCGTCGATTCTCACAAGATTAAAAATATTTTCTATCCCACAGTTTGCCTCCACATAAGGTTCGCCTTGGAGAGTGGTCATATCGCGTGGCATTAGGATGTCCTTTTGGTGTTCGTTTTTCATTCTTCCATAAGTCACTCTTGCTCCTGCGACTTCCCGTAGTTCGAGACGCCTGATTAATGGAAGTTTATTAAATAAATATCCCAAGAAATGATGTTCATAATTAAGAGTTGCATACTCGTCGCTGCCAAATTCCTGATAATTCATCAGGTTATTTGAAAATTTGCTAAACACATAAGTTTCATTACCGGCATGGAGTTGGAGTAGGGGGAAAGGGACATCTCCCCAAATTTTCCCGATTGAGCCATACATAAGACCGTAACCAAAGGGGTTAATATTTATTTTATTGGCAAAAAGAAATTCCAGCTTACGATAGTTGTAGTCGGCTTCCACAGCTTTAAAACCTATGTCAAAGTTTACAAACAGGGTAGGTCCTTTGATGGACAGTCGGCGTTTGTCAAAGCCTTTCACATATTCAGTTTCTTTGAATGCGAAGCGGTTTGAAATTTTCAGAGTCATCACATCAAATTTTCTTAAGGACTCACCTTTAGGAGTTAGAAAAGGGACAAACGGGGAGCCGTACACAGCTTTATGCTCAACTTCAAAAGTTGTAGAAAAGCCACGCATCCAATCTCTTTGCAAGCCCATAGTTTTCTTTTCGGTCAGGCTTAGTTTATCATTCAAATCCCTACTTATCAGTGTATTAAGCATATTACTTTCACTCACGGCATCATATCCGCGTCCCATCGTTTCCATATCTTTAATGTAGGAAATATAGAATTTTGTAAATCGTTCTCTGTTTATTACCCACTCAAAGGTGCCTCCATATTTCCATATTTCGTCTTTCAGTCCATAGGCAGCATGTCCGCCAAATCTAAATTTTTCGCTAAATTTTGTTGTAGTTCTAGCCCCCAGTCGGAAACGATTACCTTCAATTTTGTTGCTACTCCACAGATAGTAGTAAGGACCATACTCTATCCAGTTGTGTTTTATATAGCCATAAGTCAAAAACTCGACTGAGTTTTCCAAAGCGTTGAACAGCGGCACTTCTTTCAGACTATCCACCATTGTATATATACCTAGCTCTGTGGCACTTAGGGCTTCGGGTCTTAAATCCTTCCATTTTTCTTCGTTCTCATTATCGTCGTATGCATTTTCTGCAATGTGCATTGTAGATATACGCTTCAGTGCCTTCGCCTCTTTGTCATTATCTTTGAATACCAAGTTTGAATAGAAGGTTGTTTTGTGTCCTAGCAGTGCAGGGATATCTAAGAAGTTTCCTTCCGTGAGGTTCAAATCGACATAAACCAGTTGTTTATGAGGAATCCAGAGTCCGTCCTGTTTTTTAAAATCGTAGACAGCATAAAAATCAGTAACGTAGTTAATATTCATCTTCTGAGGTATCTTAGCCTCCAACCTCACAATTGCATAATCCTCCTTGTCAATCCATATTAATCCCTTAAGGGTATTATTTTGGGTATATTTAGGAGAAAATGAAATCTTATAGCATTGGGAATTATTCATCATAACGGCAGTATCATAAAGGAAGAAGCGATAGTAGGAGAGAGCTCTATTGTTGAGAGGCAGTGTAATAATCATGTTTCCAATTTGCAGGGTATTGTTGTAAGGGTTAAGGTCTTGATTTACTTGTCCTGTAAATTGCGAAATATTTTCGGGATTTATTCCCGAAGCTCTAAAAGATTCGATAACTTCAGTAATTGAGCTTTCACCCTTGCTGTGATATACTTTCGAGGAAGTTTCTGTAATCAGTACGGGCAAGAATTTATGGCTTTTGTCTTTTGCCGAATCTACATAATCGTAGAGGAAACCGAAGTTTTTACGGAATCGTTTATTTTTCGGAAGTTCAAAATTCTTGATGTCCATTCGGAGTTTATTATAGACTTTGGCTTCCCAGTTAGGTAGATTTTTGGGGTCGTTCTTATCTTTTGCCTCAATAGCATTTTTGATTATTGGGTGAGCGGGGTTGGCGCCGGGCGTAACAACGGTTTCATTAAGGTTAAAAACTTCGCTACCTAGAATAACTGAGTATTCAGTTTTCTTCTTAGTGTTTATCGGCACCAATTCGGTAATATATCCGACAGATGAGACCTTCAGTGTATCAATAGTGTTGGTTTTATTAATCAATTGGAAAGTACCTTCAAGTCCGGTTATAGCACCGTCGCCCGTTCCCACGACATATATATTTGCGAAAGGGATTGGCGTTTCACCATCCTTTTCAAAGACGGTGCCTCTGATGGTATCTTGTGCCAACAGTGTGGAATGTATCGCACCCAAAGATATGGCAAATGCAAGAACTGTGTAAAATATTCTCATATATAAGGTGTAAAACTATTGGTAATAGATAGGCTAATAAGTGCTGACAAGTCTTATTTCATACTTTCGTTTATATATTTTATTATCTTATTAAACAAATGTTTCCGAGTATTCCCACCGTAAATACTATGGTTTCTGTTTGTATATGTGTGCATATCGAAGTTTTTATTTTTCTGAGTTATAACCTCTGCCAGTTCAAAAGTATTTTGGGGATGCACATTGTCGTCTGCAAGTCCATGTATCAGGATTAAATTTCCTGTCAAGCCGTCGGCGTAGTTTGCAACGGAGCTGTTTTTGTAGCCCTGCTTGTTGGCCTGCGGAGTTTGCATGTATCGTTCTGTGTAAATTGCGTCATAATACCGCCAACTTGTAACGGGAGCGACAGCCACGCCTGTATTTATTATGTCGGCTGCACGACAAAGAGACAGAGCTGTCATGTATCCTCCATAGCTCCAACCGTACATTGTAATTTTTTTGCTATCCACATAGGGCAGAGATGCCAAATACTTTGCAGCATCAATATGGTCAGAGGACTCTAGCACGCCGAGTTGTTTGTAGGTACATTTTCTAAACTCCTCACCACGAGCTGCTGTGCCTCGTGGGTCGACACAGCTCACGATGTAACCCTGAGCAGCCATGTATGTAGTCCAATTTGCTGACCAGCTGTCTGTTGCCGACTGCGAGTTAGGGCCACTATACTGAGTCATCAGCACGGGATAAGTTATATTTGGGTCAAAATCTGTAGGTTTCATCATCCACCCGTTCAGCATTGTTCCTTCGGAATTTTTAAAGCTAAAAAACTCTCTTTGCGGCAGGTTTGCTTCTGCTATTCTATCAATCAGCTCTTTGTTATCTTCCAGAGTTCTAAGTTTCTCACCATCAATTGAATATACGCTTACATTCAGAGGTTCATTAAGTGAGGTGTGTTTCAACACATAATAGCTGAAATCGGCAGAAAACTCGGCATTATTAGTTCCATTTTGAGTTGTCAGCAGTTTCTCCACACGCCCTTTCTTCGTTTGCGTAAGTGAGTAGATCTCTCTTTGCATCGGAGTTTTCTTGGCAGCTTGGTAATAGAAGGTTTTTGTTGCGGCATTGTAGCCGTAGAACTTGGTAACATCGTAGTCGCCTTTTGTAAGGCAAGCTTTTTCGGTTCCATTGGCATCGTATAGATATAGATGCGACCAGCCGTCTTTTTCGGTTAGCGTAACATACTCCTTTCCTTCATTAATAAAATGCAGATTATCCAAAAAATCTTCGCTAATGTATCTTTTGTTAGTTTCTCTGTGTAAGACTTTTACGTCGCCTGTAAGAGGATTTGCATAATATATGTTGAGCTCATTTTGAAAGCGGTTCATTTCCATAAAAGCGGCATTTTTGGCATCGGGCGACCAGAAGCAACGTGGGATATAGTTGTCGCCTTCGGGGATTTTCACCTTGATAGTATTTTTCTCCATCAGCTCGTACACATGTGCAGAAACAATGGAATTTTTCTCTCCTGCCTTGGGATACTTATAATAAATATTTTGCGGATACAGTTCATTCTCAACAATTTCGGGTAACAATCCTTTGTACATTCTCAGCGAGTAAGCCTGAACGTCTTTTTCGTTAAACTTTATGTACGACAGGTACTTGCTGTCGGGCGACCAGCTCATAGCATTGCTTAGGCTGAACTCTTCTTCATATTCCCAGTCGCCTTTACCGTTTATAATTTCGTTTTTCTTACCATCGGAAGTCACCTGTACTTCGGAGTTGAAACGTAAATTTTTGATAAAGACATTGTTATCTCTCACGAATGCTATTTTCGTCCCGTCGGGTGAGAATGTAGCTACCTCTTGCGCCCCGTTTTCTGAGAGTTTTGTCCACTCTTGGCTCACAAAATTCCAAATATAATTTTCGGCGGTATATGAGCGTCTGTATATCTTATTAATGTTGACGGCAAACATTATTTTGGTTTCATCGTCGGAGAGTGTGTACTTCTGAAAATCCTCGATAGGCGAGTTTCTGAGCTTACTTAAATCTACAAAAGTTTCAAGTTTTTCGCCTGTTTCAAAGCTATATTTCGATAAAATACCTTTCCCGTCTTTTTTCAGGAAGGTCTTGCCGTCTTTCAGCGAACTAAATCCTGCAACATTTTTCTGCGCAAACTTCCCGTCGAGAATATCGTCGAGGGTAAAGCGGCTTTGTGCAGCCAATATATTTATAAATAGCAATGCTACTATTGAAAGGCATAATGTTTTTCTCATCTTCTTGATTTTTATATCGCAGTAAATATTATTTTCAATTCGTTAAGCCACAAATTTAGTAAAAGAAATTCAGATAACAGCCTTGATGTTCCGATTTTCAGATACACGCCTTTGTCAGTTGTTTAATGCAATCTTTTTGACACTCCGTAATATAATATAATTGTACACAATCAATGCTAGGCTTAATAGAACAAAGGACGAAACGAGAATTATGGCAAGGCTCTCATCGTTTTGATTAAAATATTTGCTTAAAACATCAATGTAAAGATGTCGTATATACAGGCAGAGTAGGGAAGCTAGTCCTATTGAAGCAAGAGTAACACAGCTGACAACTTTTTGATAGAATTTCGCTATTGTATTGCATGAATAGCCGATATTGTAGAGGTTTAGTATCAGTTCTCGGTTTTTATGCAGAATTAGGTTTATGCTCATCACAATAAGGACGAGAGCCAAGGCGACGATAATTAAAGCGACGGCGAAGACAAAAGCTAATGCTGACTTAAAAAAGAAAGTTAACTTACTCAGTTCAAGGTCTTTTTGATTAATTGCAAAATCATTTTTATTCAGATATTCGAGAATTTTCTCGTTGGCGGGGTCATTAAATTCGACCAAGACACGATTTGCGTTGTTATTTGTTTTTCGACCATATTGGGAGTTTGCCCATTCCAAGAAGTTTAGAGGAACAAGAATCGAGTTTATGTTATTGGTGAAACCGACAATACGGCTGTCGAGTGTTTTGGACTTCCCGTTTCCACTGATATGAACTTTGAAACTAATATGCGAAATCATATCTTTGCTGATAACGGGCAGACCTTGACTTTCGGCAAATCCGAAATTATAAAGTTTAATATAATCTTCGGGAATAATAATAGGAACAAAGTCTCTTTCTTCGTACCATCTCCATTCGTCAGTTTTCACATCAAGATACTTATCGGGTATGCTTTCCATGAATAGTTCTGTGTATAATCCCCCGATTTGTGGTATTCCGTCCATAGATGCACTTACATTGAAAGTAGCACTTGTAAAAGTTGCCACATTTTTCACAAAATCTTGCTGCTTAAGTTCGTCAATTTCCTTTTCTGCGAAATAAATTCCCTTTTTGTTGAGAGTCTTCAGCATCGACACTTTTTTGCTGATAACAGAAACTTGCTTGCCAAACACGTCTGCCTCATTTTTCAATATGGGTTTAAGGTCAACAAACAGCTGAATAGCTGTAAGCAGTATCGCTATTCCGACAAACAGGCTAAGAGCATAAGCAATAATCTGAGGAATAATGAGGGTTTTTCGTTGTAGTTTTGTCAACATAAGCATGAATTTAGAGCATCAAAACTTTGTCATATTCAAAATAGTATTCACTACCCAGCGAAGTCAGTATTAGTCCTGCCTCATTATTTTCGATTTCTGATTTAATCAACTGAGTAGCTACTTTTATATTATTTTCATCGAGGTGGCTAAAGGGTTCGTCGAGCAGCAGGAAGTCGAAGTTCATACATAAAGCACGTATAATAGCCACTCTTTGTCGTTCGCCGAGTGACAGTTGTTGCACTAGTCTATTCTTTTTACTGCCAAGTTGCAGTAGCTCAAGCATTTCATCAATTTGCTCAACTGTTTTATGTTCGGTAAGTTTATTTTTCAGAAGTATATTCTCGAAAATACTAAGTGCGGGAAAGAGTTTAAAATCTTGGAAAACATAGCTAAGGCAATATCGTCGGCGTTCTACAATAGACTTATGAGTTTTGGAGAATTGTATTTTTCCCTCGAAGTTTTGGTTGGCACCATAAATAAAATTGAGCAGAGAGGATTTGCCGTGACCGGAAGCGGCTTTTATGAGGTATTTCTCACCTTTTTGCAGTTTGACACTCTCACATAAATATATGTCGGAAGATCCTATTTCGGCTTCCGACATATATGCAGGCTTTATATTTTGCAGTTCTATGAACATCAAAATTCATCATCAAGGTCAAGTCCCTCAGCAAAATAATCAACGAGCTTGATTAGAGCCACAAGGCTATTTTCGTATTCGTTGTTTGGATTGAGTTTAAGCACACAGCTTGCCTCCTTGTCATTACCGGCTATTTCCAATGTTTGTGCTATATTATTCCATGCATCCATCACAGCTTTAGTCTCGCTGCCGGGATTTATCAAGCTGTAGTAGTCGGCGAGGTTCAGTTGAGCAAAAACAAAAGCGTTATTACTAAGCAATTTTGGCATTATAGCATCATTGTCAACTAAGGACTTGTCGTATCCATCTCTCATAAAGGTTTTCACAGCGTTCTCATAATTTGAAATTATACAAGCATCATCGTTGATAGCGGCATAAATATTAAGATTTCTACGTTCTATATTATAATATCCTTGTTCGTTCTTAGAGCTTTCCATCATTTTTTCGACAGTCATTATCCCCATGTTCAGTCCTAAAATCTTGTCTTTGTCTTTAATGTCAAAAACTAAAGACACTAGCGGCATCGGCTCAGCATTTCCGTTTTCTTGTATGCCGTCAAATGAAAGAGCAAAATTGCCTCCCAGTCCTTCGCTGATGCTAGAGATGATTTTTTTTATTTCGTCGCTCTCCAGCATTGCTCCTTGTCCTGAAGACTTCGCAATATTCGTCGTAAAATTCAGCAAATTCTTCACGTTGAAAGAATAAGCCAACAGTGCTTTTGGACTTTCTGACACATACTTCAATAAACCTTCATCGAACTTGGAGTCTAAGATTTTATATTTGTCTATACTTACTTTCTTACTTCCTTTCAAATAATAATAATCGGCAGTAATATCGTTTTTATTAAAACTGACATTTCCCACTCCACAGAAGTCTTCAAAATCCTCAAACACAGACGAATAAACATTTAGTATAGGGGCAATTCCGTATATCAATCCATTAAAGCCATTAGATTTAGTCAGGTCTTCAAAGGACTTTGCAAAACCTTTAAACTGAAAAAACATGGCAATATCTTTTTTATCTTTCAGAAAGGCTCTATACGCCTCATTATTGGTCAATTGTTTCTCTTTCGGCAAAGAAAAAAGTTCCTTCAGGTATTCTTCGGAAGACGGAGCTTTATCCTTATCGCGCAAATAATACGTCGGCATTTTAAGTAACACACATACCGTGCTGTCGTTCCAGCCAATCACTGGAGCATTGATATCATCAAAGGTATAGTACGACAGATTTGCGTTCTCCTTCAACTCGTAGCTTGAATTCATTTCCTTAAACATTAGCTCCAAGTTACTGACGAACTTACGTTTATCTGCAAGGTGCATAATGCAGGCGGAGTACATACTTTGATAATTACTAAAAAATGTAATTTCGTTTTTAAAACTTATCCCCGATTCTTCTGGGTCTTTCAAGCAAGCCAAAGCAAGTTTCACCATCTCGTTACTGTCATTATCAGACATACCCAACTGCTCTTTCAGATGCTGCACCAGTTTTGAATTTGCTATGTTTGCAGTTTTTGCCTTATCACACAGCGTCTTCGTATCATAGGTCATAACAAAAGTCGCATCATCAGGGATCATACACTGTTCTGTGGAGGTACAAGCATTTAGGAGGCTGAGTCCTAAAGCCACAAGTAGGACACTAGGTCCTGACATTTTTTTAAAAATTCCAAGCATAATATTTTGTTAAATTCAATAATACATTCTAGCGAGGTGCAAAGGTAGTGTTTCTTGTTGAAAGTTTAATCGTTTAGGGTTTAAAAATGCTGTATGCTGTATGCTGTACGCTTTAGGCTATAAGCGAACAGCTAATAAACGAACATTATTGCGAGGAAATATAAAAAAGAAGGCATCCTTTCGGGACACCCTCTTTAAAAACCTTACTATTTTTATGCAATTAGTTCATATCAAGATATTTCACACTTCTATACCACACGTCGTCGCCGTGGTCTTGGAATCCAAAGAACCCTTTTTTAGGCACATCAGCCCAATCAGGGTTTAATCCGGGGAACTTACTATCTTTCACAAGAGCCTTCCAGTCGTCTGTCCACAAATGATATTCAAGCACTACTTTACCATTTTGTTTATGAGTTACGGTTCCTCTATACACCATAATCTCACCTGTATTCCATTCTCCTACGGGTTTTGCATTTTGAGGATTGGCAGGAATAAGGTCATAAAGAGATGCCGATTGTCTGTTGCCGTTCTTTCCCAATTTGGCATCTGGATGCTTCTCATTATCCAATATTTGATATTCGGGAGCCGTCTTATATAGAGGCCAGCCTTCCACTTCTTTACCAAGGTAGAACACTCCTGAATTACCGCCCGCCGAGATTTTCCACTCAAACTTTATAGTAAAATTATCAAATTCTTTATCGTAAATAATATCGCCGCCTGCGTTTTTATCACCGGCTTCGCCTTGTCCGGAGCCTTTAAACGACAATGCACCATCTTCAACTTTCCAATTTGTTGGGACAGTTGACTTATTATAACCTCTCCATCCGTTTGTAGTTTGCCCGTCGAACAGAAGCTCCCAACCATCTACTTTTTCTTGTTCAGAAAGAGTGTTTGGAGCAGTATTTTCAGAAGCAGCATCGCCCGATTTTGTTTTATCACAACAAGCATCGCTCGATTTTTCACTTTTTACATCACCGGCAGCAGCAGGATTTTTTTTTCCGCCACCACAACTAACAAAGGCTGTAGCAATTACAGCCATCATCAATAGATTAAAAACTTTCTTCATAATTGAATAGAACTTTTGGTTATTATTATTCGTTATTATCCTTGTCACAAAGTTATAAATAAATACACTCTTACACAATGGAGGACAAAAAATTTATATCGGAAATTAGAATTTTAAAAACATTCTACCTCCTTCTCGCAAGAAGCATTCTGACTTTCATCTTTCTTGCATGCTCATTATCAGCACATTCTCAATCCTACCTTGATAACAAGGATATACGTGATGTTTTTGTAGAATGGCTTAATTTACCCGACAATAAACTTCAGGACACGACTCGCAATGTTCATATTTCGTTGTTACCGGGAGCATCCGTAACAGGTGAGCGTCAATTGGTAGTATCATTGAACACAACTTTCTTCCTTGGCAGCCCGCAAACGACAAAAATGTCGACCGCCAACATCACTCCTTACACAAATTTCAGCAAGCAATGGGTTTTGCCCATAAGGTCTTACGTTTATTTCAAGAATAACATCTACAACATGACAGGCGACTATCGTTTTATGATATATCCGCAATATACCTACGGACTGGGAAGTAACAATTCCATCAAACCTCAATCTCTATTGGATTATAGTCAGATTCGCTTACATCAGTTTGTAACACGACGTGTAGTCAAGGATTTACGTTTGGGAGTAGGATGGCAATACGACCGATATATGGGTTTGGACGAAGACGAGGTTGATGTCCCCACGACCGACTATATGGAATACTCAGACTACGATTATTCCAACTTCACTTCTTCTGGTCCTGCCATTCAGCTACTCATGGACACAAGGGACAATACCGTCAATGCTTCGCGTGGATATTACATCGAGCTGGACTATCGTTGGAGCATTGACGCACTGGGAGCAAGTCGTAATTGGTCGTCGATATATGCCGACGGACGCTATTACATAAGTCTGCCCAGTGTAAAACGAAAGATTATCGCTTCAAAAGTTATGTATTGGACAAAAGTAAGTGGCACACCACACTATCTTGATTTGCCAAGTATCGGTTGGGACACTTATAATAGGACAGGCAGAGGCTTCACCAAAAATCGTTTCCGTAGCAATGCCCTAATCTACTTTGAGGGTGAATACCGAGCCGACCTGTCGAAGAACGGTTTTTGGGGCTACGTTGTTTTTGCAAACCTATCGTCTGTCACCGACATCGACAGATACACCTTTAAAAATTGGCATCCTGCAATAGGTACTGGACTCCGGGTAAAATGGAACAAAGCAGACGAGAGCAACCTTTGTCTAGATTTTGGTTTCAGTAAGGATGATTTTTCATTGAGGGTCGGTTTGACCGAAAATTTCTAAAGAAGATAATTAAAGTTTGTTCATAATGTGTATATTTACACTATAAAATGAACTTATAAACTAGTAATCAATAGGACTTGTAATTCTTATTGACTCTTGAAAATTAAATAGTTATGAGCTACCACGATAGACTTGGCAGAGTTATAGACTTATTATCGCACAACGATATAGACCTTGCATTGCGTTTGTTGTTGGACGAGGTGTACGACACTGACGATATTGATTTGTACGAACAAGCATTGGATATCGTCAGCAGCAAAGAAACAGGAATAGATGATGCACAGCTGAAGTCGATGCTCCTAGAGCTAACAAACACCCTTACAAAGCAAGATCCTGCGCCGCTTGACGAGGAGAAGGTTTATATTGACCTTACTGGCATAACAAAAAAATATGCAGGCAATAGTCCTTTTCGCTTGGGACCAGTAGATTTACAGGCAAAAGCTCGTTATATAGTCGGGCTTGTGGGCGAAAATGGCAATGGAAAAACAACGCTACTACGTATTATTGCTCAAGACCTTACGAGTACAAGTGGCAGCATAAGATACGACATTGGATATGAGGGCGATAGCCTGTACACGCTACGCAGTATGATGGCTTATGTTCC
>JBKEAJ010000097.1:0-2067 GCA_047972135.1 Bacteroidales bacterium
GCTCAGATACGCCTCTTCAAACTTTTGCAGACTTTCGACAGAAAATCCAAAAGTTGCCAAAGAGCGTTCGATAAACGCACGATGGTAGTCGTCTATTATTTCTTTAACACGCTTATAGTCGTCTGCCCGTTTTTCGTCTTGCTCTATCAGACCGTGCTTTTTAATGTTCTGTAAGGTTTTGCCCATAGGCTTTAGCTCGAAACGGAGTGTTTTCTGCTGCTTGTACAAATTTGTGAATTGTTTCATTGTAATAAGATTTTAGTTTTACTCTGTAAATCATAGATGAAATTTATGTAGAAGAGAGAAATGTAAATAGTATTCTCTCTCTCTTATCTACCCCACCAAATAAACCGCTAATCCAATCTGATTCTCAGGAGTTTCGTCGGAGTTGATATATTGGATGCGGGTGTCGAAACAGTCTATACCACATTCCAAAAATTTACTGATAGAATAGTTGCAACGACGAGGAATAAATCCAATCTTTCGTTTCTTATAGTAAACAGCAACCGCTTGTGGGTCGTATTTATTTTCGGGTTCTGCAACCAATTTCAGCTTTTTGCCGATTTTTAATTTGCTGAATACCATAGGCCCATCATAGTAGGTAAATCCCGATAAAGGAAAACTTTTGTAATGCGTCCGCTTGTTTTCTTTGGCTTCTTTGACTTCTTTGACTTCTTTGGTTTCGCATACATTGTTGTCTGCTTCTAAAGGCGTTTCATTGTGTTCCATGACTTTGTGTTTTAAAATTATACTGCAAAGTAAAAATACTAAAACGTCAACTACTGTCGGTTTAAAATTTCTTTTGCTTTTTCTTTGATATATTCTTGTAACTCCTTGGGTTTTATCACATTTATATCGTCGTATAAACCCATAATAAACCTGCCTACTCCCTTAAAACTGTACACCGGAGCTTTAAAGATAAACTTGTTGCTGCCTATTTCGCTTATATATTTCAATGATAGCGGATATTCTTCTTTCAGCAATTCGCAAGACCTGACACTCAATTCCAATTCTACCTCGATTTGCTCGTCGCCTCCTAGCCTGAATACATCCACAGGACGTGTCCAGTGCTTGTGTTCATATTCCCATTTTTTGCTCAAAACCTCCACCGATTTAATACGTGTGTTTTTGAAGACTTTACAGCTTTGTGCATCAACATCGTATGCCCATGTTGAAACATAGTTGGAGGTGAACTCAAAAGGCTCGACAATACGGTCTCTCCGCTTGTTGCTATTGGCTGATTGATAGCCTTTTAGAATGACTTGTTTTTCTTCTTTTATTGCAGAGCTTAGGCGATGGATATTCTCGGAGTCTTTTTGATTGCAGACTATTTCGGCAAGACGACCCGAATCACAAAGAGCATTGAGTTTGGCAAGAAGATTTTGCTTAATCGGACTACTCTCATTAAGGGAGAACAATATGTTTTGAAGGATAAGAGCTTCCTCTTCCGAAAAGTATAATAACTTGTTAAGACCTTTGTGTGTGTCTGCAAGTTTCTCAATTTTGTAATAACTATTTTTAGGACGAGGTATTACAAAACCAATGTCTCGAAAGGTCTTGATATATCGCTCTACTGTCCTTTCGGTAATGTCGTAGCGTTCAGCGATTTCTTCAATGGTTTTACCATAGCCGTCGGACAATAGCATCACCATTTCGAGCATATTCTCAAGTTTTCTGTGTTCGTCCATGTCTGTAATTGTTTTATTTTGTTTGCAATATAGCACTTTTTACGTCGATAAATATTTTCTATATCCAACGATAGCTTCAATAACAAAACTATTTGTGATATTTGTGTGCAAATTAATCATAAATATATAAACATGAACAAAAACAAATCATTCAATTTGATAGCATTGTTAGCAATAGTGCTGTCAGTACCACTTCTAGGAAATTGTACGGGAGCAAAAGCAGAAGGACACACTTTTAGCGAGCTTCCATATTCTTACGATGCTCTTGAGCCTTATATTGATGCTCAGACGATGGAACTACATTATAGTAAGCACCATAAGGGCTATTTTACCAAGTTTACGGACGAAATTAAAGGTACGGAGTTGGAGAGTGCGTCGA
>JBKEAJ010000098.1:0-6004 GCA_047972135.1 Bacteroidales bacterium
ATATCCTGAACCGACACCTCATAGTCGCCTTTCTCGTCTGTAGTCGCAGTGTCAATGCCCATTACAACCCTCACCTTTGGCACTGCATTGGAAGTCGATGCCGACTTAACATTGCCATTTACCCTAAATGTGCCGTGGGGAGTACCGTATTCAGCAGGCGAGTTGCCTCCGTTCTCACTACATGCCGTACCAAAACCGAGAACAGATAAGAAGAATCCTATAAGCGCATTGTAACCTCTAAAAAATGATAGTTTTATTTTTGCCATGTCTTAAATGTTTTAATTGGTTTCAATATATAGACGCAAATTTACACAAATAGTTGCGTTGTGAAATTTATGTTTCTTATTAACGATTAATCTAGTATACTCACTGACTATCTAAGTTTATCTACCTTCTCTCTAGTAATAATCTGGTTACTCTCAATGACTTTTACTGTTGGAGGTTCTGAAAGCTCATATCGTTTCAACTCTGTTATAAGGTCGTTAAATTCAGCTGAAGTTGCAACAATAACATTATCAAGTCCAATAACATCTCCACTCTTTATCTTAGCTTTTATGCCTTTTGCTTCGCCATCACTTAAAGTAATTAAATATGATAATGCTTTTCTATGAACATATTTTAAGGCAATTGACTCTAAATCAGCCTGTTTATACCTCTCCCTAAGACTTGTCTTTACACTCCAACAAATAGGTCCTCTTTCTGTTGTATAGAACATTATATCATAAATAACATTCGGGACAAATGCAACCTTTGCACTCATATAGACTGGTAAAATCCCTTCTCTTACACACAGCGTTGCCAAGACATATTCAAAAATCTTACCGTTTGTACTATTGTTATTAACTACATCGGCATTGTACGCATCCCAATACTTTTGTACGTATTCAGATGGTTTGTCATATTCAACATCAAAGAAATTAGGGAATAGACTATCAAATATCGTTTCTGCCTTAATGTTTTTCCCAACTGTTATGCTTAATTCATTTAATTTGCCCATAGCTTTCACTTGCTTATCTTTTTTATTATTTCTTTCGCCGTTGCTTGAATAGCTGGGACTGCAACCGAGTTTCCAAATTGCTTATATGCCGAAGCATCAGAAACAGGGATTATAAATTCATCGGGAAAACCTTGTAGCCTTGCCCATTCTCGAGGTGTCATCTTTCTAATCCCCTCTCTGTTCACTTCACCTTTTATGTTGGTTACTGGAGTAAAATCTTCCAACCTATCATCTATCACTAGGTTTCTCTCTCGTCCCATCCCTCCACAAACGACTGCGTTTGCTGTTCCATCATCGGGAATTATCTCATATCCGAAACCATTGCCCTTACTTTCATGCCTTTTCTTATGAGCTATTAAGGTATTTAGATAAGTATTGGATAAATAATATTTTACTGAGACTGTATTTTCTTCTTTAATATCATTGAAGCATACTTTCTTAACACTTGGTTTAGGGTAATTAAACTTCTCAATTCCCAAATCCTTTCTGAAACCTACTATAAATATACGTTCACGATTTTGAGGAACGCCATAATCCTTAGCATTGATTACTTGAGGTTCTGGAACGTAGTAATTTAGGTCTTCTCTCAAAACGTTTAATATCGTTTTAAGTGTTTTGCCCTTATCGTGATTAAACAGCCCTTTTACATTCTCTAGGAATATCGCTTTTGGTTGTTTTCTTTTTATAATCTCTGCAACATCAAAAAACAAAGTCCCTCTAGTATCTTCAAAGCCTCCTCTGCGACCTGCAATTGAAAACGCCTGACAAGGAAATCCAGCACATAATACATCAAAACCATCAGGAATATAGGATTTCGTTTTCTCTTTGGTGATATCTCCAAAAGGAGTTTCTCCAAAATTAGCCTTGTACGTTCGCTTAGCCTCCTTATCCCATTCACTTGTAAAAGTGCATTTCCCCCCTAGATTTTGTAATGCGAGGCGAAACCCCCCAATCCCTGCAAACAAGTCTATAAACTCAAATTTAGGATTCGGCATTGAAGGAAAAGGAACTTCAAAAGTACGAAATATCTCAGATTGTAACGCTTCTTCCGCCACCTTATTTGTAATTTCTTCTTCGGGATATCTGTATTCTAAAATTTCTTTTGTGTAAGCAATTGCATCATCTTTATAGCTTTCGTCGACATTATGCAAATAATGCGAAAGAACTGCCTCAAAATTATTATCTATCTCTACTAGCCTCACCCTAAACTGTTTGTCATCTATTATCTCCAATGATATTTTTTCCTTAAAATCCATTCTCAAATCATTAATCTCTCGTTCAATTCTCCAAACGCAATTTACTAAATCTTTGTTTATTTCTTAGCACCAGAACCTTAAAATTTTCCAACCTTGCTTTTAAAAAAAGTATTTACTTCATTATCACGCTGAATATTACGATCTATTTTCTCATGCAACAAAGATAATGCATTTCACTCTTCAAACAGAATATCTCAATCCTTAACTCACATCGTTGTGGGTTCTTTTGTAGGTGCGCACAAAACAAAAGAGCCACAGCCTCGCTGCAACTCTCTCATTATCAAGTGGAGATAAGGGGAGTCGAACCCCTGACCTCTTGACTGCCAGTCAAGCGCTCTAGCCAACTGAGCTATACCCCCGAAATGTTCGGCAAATATAACTATTTTTGCATTAGAATTTTAATTTTCAAGGCAATTTAAATGTTTGCAATTCTAAAAAAAGAACTCACTCAGTTCTTCGGGTCTTTCACAGGATACGTGGTGGTAATTGTATTCCTGCTGACTTCGGCATCATTCCTATGGGTATTTTCGGGCGGGTACAACGTCTTTGAAGGCGGATATGCTACCCTCACCGGATATTTTAACCTAGCACCATGGCTGTTCCTATTCCTTATCCCTGCTATCACTATGAAGCTGATAGCTGAGGAGAAAAAACAGCGCACTCTGGAGCTGCAACAAATACGACCTATCAGCAATCTTAATATTGTACTTGCCAAGTATCTAAGTACGATTGTCCTCACTGCATTGTGCATCGTCCCTACTCTGCTCTACTTCTTCACAGTCTATAAACTAGGCTCTGACACAGGAGGCATCGACATAGGTGCAACATGGGGTTCGTATATCGGACTGATTTTCCTAGCTTCCATATATGCCAGCATTGGCATTTTCTGTTCATCACTAACTGACAATCAGGCAATTGCATTCACCCTTTCAATCGTATTATACTTTGTAATATATCTGGGCTTGGATTTTATCGGATATATGGATGTCTCGGCTTCTTTAAAAGAACGTATAATGACAATGGGTATAAACTCCCACTATCAATCTATTAGCCGTGGAGTGGTCGACAGCAGATATATTATATATTTTCTCGCCACAACAATGCTTTTTATACTATTGACTACCTGCAACTTGCAGAACGAGAAACGACTCCGCAGAAAATGGAGGAAGATTATAGGTATATACTCCATCCTATTTATTATAATTATCAGCTCCTTTAATATTCCGATTTTCAGATGGGACTTAACGGCCGAAAAACGCTACTCCATATCCGAAGTGTCAAAGGATTTAATCAGAAGTATTGACCAAAATATTTATGTGGATGTGTTTCTGGACGGCGAAATGCCAATAAACATGAAGATGCTACAAAGGGCAGTGAAAGACAAACTCGATGATTACAAAGCCTATTCAAAGAGCAATATTGTGGTGAATTTTATCGACCCATACGCCACGCAGTCTTTCGACAACACTCTGCAAGACCTCAACACCTACGGCATAAAAGCCGTGAACCTCAACATCAACAAGGACGACGGTTTTGCCACCCAGATGATTATTCCGGGCGCACTAGTTACCATCGGCGATAGGAGAATTGGTATAAATCTTCTTAAACAATCGCAGGGAATGAGTGCTGACGAAAACCTAAACTACTCCATCGAAACTCTGGAATATGAGTTTTCTTCTGCTATAAACATCTTGAAATCAGACAAAAAACACAATATCTCCTTCCTCGAAGGCTATGGCGAAGCAAGCGAAATGGAGACTGCCGACTTTGCTCAAACTCTGACGGACAACAACTACACGGTTGAGTACGTAGACATAAATCGGGTGGAAAACTACGGTAAAAACATTGATGTGCTGATAGTTAATGGACCCAAAGACAGCATGGAAGAACACGACAAATTCGTAATTGACCAATATCTGATGAAAGGCGGAAACATCGTCTACCTGCTAGACCCCGTGCGTATAGACCTCGACTCCCTATCGCAAGGGCACAGCACTCTTGCCATTCCCAACGACATCAACCTGCAAGACCAACTTTTCAGGTATGGGTTCAGAGTGAACTACAACCTTTTGCAAGACGTAGAATGCCTAAAACTCCCCGTCAACATTGCCGCAAAGGGCGAAACTCCAAACTTTGCTCCTGCCTCGTGGCACTACTCGCCACTTATGTCGCCCTCTGCCAACAGCCCCATAAGTCGCAATCTGGGCAAAGTAAAAGGCGAGTTTGTAAGCGGCATCGACACCGTGGGAGGAGCAAAAGGCATACGGCGACACATACTTATGACATCTTCGTCGCATGCACGGATGATTAACACTCCAGCAATAGTCTCTTTGTCAAATATATACAAGCCGTCGTCGGAAACACTGTTTAATATGTCGTTCATCCCGACAGCTGTGCTGGCAGAGGGAATATTCACATCGGCATTCAAAAACCGTCCTATAAAACAATACGGACGCTTAGCTGACAGTTTCAAGGCGGAGAGCGACTCTGCAAAAGTAGTTGTTATTGCCGACGGCGATTTCCTTCTAAACAAAGTTGCCGTATCGAAGGACGGTAGACCGCAAATTCTTCCGCTCGGCTACGACAGATACTCTAAACAGACCTTTGCCAACAAGGATTTCGGACTGAATATCATTCAGTACATGACTGGCAACGAAGATATCATGTCGCTGCGTGGCAATGCGCTGAAACTACGCCTACTAAACAAAGTGAAAGTCCGCGAGCAAAAAATACAATGGCAAATGCTAAACCTCATCGCTCCATCATTGCTAATGATTTTATTTGGTATGACTTTCTTTTTTGTGAGAAAGTGGCGATATGGAAAATAGTTGATTTTGCTGATAATCTATTTGTTAGTATTTTTGTGCTAAGATAGCAAACAATAATTATGAGTCAGGGTTTCTCAGAAGCAAATCTCAATATTCTCAAAAGTAGACCTCACTTTGAAGTACTGGACGGCTTGAGAGGATTAGCCGCTTTAGTGGTAGTGGTATTCCATTTTATGGAGATTATTATCACCGATTTCAGCAAAAACTTCATCGCTCATGGCTTTTTGGCAGTAGATTTCTTTTTCTGTCTGTCGGGATTTGTTATTGCTTATGCATACGACAAGCGTATGCCCGAAATGAAGCCCTTAACATTCATTAAACTACGCCTCATACGCTTGCAACCACTAGTTGTTGTTGGCTCTATTTTGGGACTACTCACCTTTTTGTACGCCCCTTTCGGCGACAATCTATCCGCCATATACGGACTGAAACAAACAGCTCTGATTTTCTTAGCATCACTTTTTGTAATTCCCTATCCGGTGGTGGAGGAGCGATATTTTAATCTATTTAATCTGAATGCTCCTTGCTGGTCATTGTTTTGGGAGTATATTGCAAACTTGGTCTACCTCGCTGTATTATTCAGAATAGGTAAAAAAACACTGTACATATTGGTAGTATTAGCGGCGATTGGCATTTTTTACGTCGGTTGGAATTATGGAACTTTAATAGGCGGTTGGAGTGGCAAAACTTTCTTTCATGGTTTGGCTCGTATCGCTTTTTCGTTTTTGATGGGAATGCTGATTTTTCGCTCAAACCTAATAATAAAAAACAAACTGGGACTGCTAGGCATGAGTGTATTGCTTATGTTGGCATTCCTAAGTCCTTACGGGGAACAATGGAATCATCTACTTGAACCATTTATCCTCGTTATCTACTTCCCGCTATTAGTTTCACTGGGAGCTGGAACAAAACTGACAGGAACA
>JBKEAJ010000007.1:0-3842 GCA_047972135.1 Bacteroidales bacterium
CTCGTATTTAAATACTGTTGTATTTCTTAGAAAGTGTACTGGATTCCAGCACCGGCATTTTGACCAAAACCTAGAGAGAATCTCTCAGAAGCTCCGTCGTAAGTTATACCACCCATGTTGAAGTTAAGAGCCCAACCTTTTCCTAGTTCTACTTGAAATCCAGGAATGATAGCAAGACCAAAGTTTGTTTCGTCGCTTCCTACCTCAGGATTGAATCCGTTGATACCAAGACCGGCAGTAGTGTAGAAGTTAAAGATACCATTAGACGAAAGTGGAGTCAAGAAAATAGCCGAAGCATACGCCTTGTATGTATTGTATGTATCTTCAACTGTTCCGAATCCTAGGTCTAGACCAACCCCCCAATTAGAGTTTAGCCAGTAGTATCCAGCAACATTAAGGTTGGTGTTGTTAAGTTCAAGAAGATCACTAGTGTGAGTGCTGTATTGTAGACCCCCAGCCAAAGTGAATTTTCCTCCATCTTCATTTTGTGCATTTGCAAATTGAGCTAGTGCTACACAAGCTACAACCATTAAAAGAATTTTTTTCATTTCTGTCAATTTTAATTATTTAACGTCGCAAAGAAAACGGCAATATTTCAAAAGTGATACAATTACAACATTATTAAAACGCTAATAAAACTTTATCTATTTTTTGACAAATTCTGTAATGGCGCAGTTGTTCAGGTATTTGCGGGTGTATGTCGGTTTACATTTTTTATTAGAATTTTATGTTTTTCAAGCGAGATAGAAAGAGTTAGGATATTTTTGCTGTGTTATGAAGTGTTTGTTACTATTTTGGCTATATAACGAATAGAGATGCTATGATGTACAATTTTACGATGGTAGTAGCTGAATACAAAGAACATCATTGCGAGGAGCTTGCGACGAAGCAATCTCCTACAACAAAGAAAAGAACAGGTTGCCACGCTACGCAGGCAATGACTATTTTAAACCTTAATTTTTTAAACAAAATCCTTACCTTTGCCGTTCGAAAAAAATATTATTATGGGATTAAAATGTGGTATTGTCGGATTACCAAATGTGGGAAAGTCCACACTGTTTAACTGTTTGAGTAGTGCAAAAGCTCAGTCGGCAAACTTTCCGTTCTGCACAATAGAGCCAAATGTTGGGATTATAACTGTACCTGACGAAAGGCTGATAAAACTTGCGGAATTGGCAAAGTCTGAAAAGATACTACCGACAACGATAGAAATAGTTGATATTGCGGGTCTTGTAAAAGGTGCAAGCAAGGGTGAGGGTCTTGGTAATCAGTTTCTTTCTAATATTCGGGAGACTGATGCGATTGTGCATGTTTTGCGTTGTTTTGAAAATGATAATATCACTCATGTTGACGGTAGTGTAGATCCTGTAAGAGATAAGGAAGTTATAGACATCGAATTGCAACTCAAAGATCTTGAGACAGTTGATGGCGTAATTCTTCGTTTGCAACGTCAGGCAAAGAGTGGTGATAAAGCTGTGTTGAAGCGTGTCGATATTGCCAATCAGTATAAGCAGCTCTTGGAATCGGGCAAGTCTGCGCGCGAGTTGCAACTGGGCAAAGAGGATGCCCATATTGGTACAGAGTTTCAACTTCTAACCAACAAGCCCATATTATATGTATGCAATGTTGATGAAGCATCTGCGAAGACTGGAAATGCTTATGTAGAGCGGGTTAGAGCAGCCGTTAAAAACGAAGATGCAGAAGTTATTGTTGTCGCAGCAGCCACTGAATCTGACATAGCGGAGCTAGAGAGTTACGACGAAAAGCAGATGTTTCTTGAGGAATTGGGCTTAGAAGAGCCGGGTGTTAACAAATTGATTCATAGTGCATATAAACTGCTGAGCTTAGAAACTTATTTTACGGTAGGTCCCAAAGAAGCACGAGCATGGACTTTTGTCAGGGGAACCAAAGCTCCGCAGGCAGCAGGGATTATCCACACTGATTTCGAGAAGGGATTTATCCGAGCAGAGGTAATAAAATACGACGACTACATACAATATAAATCTGAAGCGGGCTGCCGCGAGTCAGGCAAGTTGGGTGTTGAGGGTAAAGAGTATGTTGTTCAGGACGGCGATGTTTTGCACTTCCGCTTTAATGTTTAATTAGTGTTTGTCCATAATGTCAGAAGTCTGAGATAGAAAGTTCAAGATCAAGGCTTGCGAAACTTTGTGAATTAGGAGTTTACTTGTGTAAATGACTAATACGCAAAGTGAGCGTAACGCAGATATTGGACTTTATAGACGGACTCTAATTAGTCTTTACGCCACAATATACTGCTGTCGCCATAGCTGAGGAAACGATAATTGTTTTCCAGTGCATGTTTGTAGATTGCTTCCCAATTGTTTTTGGTGAATGCTGATACCAGTAGTAGGAGAGTGCTTTTGGGCTGATGGAAGTTGGTGATAAGAATATCCACCGCTCTGAATTTATAACCGGGGACAATCATTATTTGAGTTGCAGCATTCAGGATACTTGTATTATTCGTGTTCATCCATGCAATAATCATCGATATAGCCGTGCTTAGAGGGATATCGCTTTCTTGTTCATATGCTTCCCATTGCTGTGTAGTAAGTTCGTCTTCAGTGATATTGGCTTGTTTGGATATTTTCACCCCCAACCAATATAGGCTTTCTAATGTTCTGACGGTAGTTGTGCCGACTGCGCATATTTCGGAAGAATTGTTTCTTAGTTGTTCCAGAAAATTGATACTCACAGAGTAGTGTTCGCTATGCATGTCGTGAGTTGCCACCGAAGTGCTGACCGGCTTGAAAGTGCCTGCTCCCACGTGCAAAGTTACGCAGTCTCTTTTGATTCCTTTCTTGTCCATGCTTTGAAGCACGTCCTCCGTAAAATGCAGTCCTGCAGTGGGTGCAGCTACAGAACCTTTGTGCTTGGAATATACTGTTTGATAGGTTTTTAGGTCTTCTTCTTCACTCTCCCTCGATAAGTATGGAGGTATAGGAATAACTCCAAAAGTTTCGAGTATGTCGCTGAAATAAGCATTCTCAGCTTTCCAATGAAATTCCACAACCGAGTAGCCTGCATTGTCTTCTAGCTTATTTGCATAAACAGATATCTGCTTATTATTGATTTCTATATCAGCTCTGAGTTCTCCGTATTTCCATTTTTTCTTATTACCAATTAAGCATCTCCACCGACAGTTCTTGTTAGAAGCGAATATCGATTCGTAGTCGGCTGGGTAGTGCGGTTCAAGGCAGAAAATTTCAATTGTAGCCCCTGTTTCCTTTTTGAAAAACAATCGAGCTTTGAAGACTTTTGTATTATTATATATAAGTGTTGAGTTTTGCGGAAGTAGCGAATCAATATCATTAAACTGTAAATCTGAAATCTCTCCATCCTTCCAGCATAATAGCTTCGATTCGTCTCGTTTTGCGAGTGGGTATTTGGCAATCTTCTCCTCAGGCAGTGTGTAGTCGAAGTCGTTTATGTTTATTTTTTTGAAAGGAGTGGTCATTTTCTTGTCATCTGATTTTGTACAAAGATATAAAAATGCTAGGTTTTCAATATTCAACAACTAAACAAATCAACAACTAAACAAAATAAATATTTTTTTTCCTTGCTTATCAGGGTATTACGAAAAGTAACGAAATATTTTCTCCATAAAGTTTGGAAGTGAAATAAAGAGTCTCTATCTTTGCACCCGCTTTGAGAGATAAACACGGTTGGCAACGGCTGACAGATTAAGGCTTGAGGGCACTAATCAACAAGTGTTGAAAACGATGAGTGATAATGATCTTTGAAATTATATTACGTAAAGAAAGCACAAGACAGGAAGAATTTTGAGAGGAAAACCGTTTAGTCGTTAGGTATTTATTTAATGA
>JBKEAJ010000099.1:0-2451 GCA_047972135.1 Bacteroidales bacterium
AGACAGAAATTGAGCGAATGTCTAACTTTTTTGACGAGCACGAGGGAAAGGCAAGTTTCTACATAGAACCTTATATTCCGGAGTATGTGAGGCAGATAAAATTATTTTTGATAATCGGCGACGACAAGATGGAAGTAATCCTTGCGCCACACGAAGTTTTTAAAAGACGATAATTATGGTAAATATAAGATTTGGCCAATATTCTCCTCCTGAAAAGAACGGAGGGAGGACTTCGAAAACAGCACATCTTTCTATAGGTGTATTTTGTGATGATACACTCAACAACAAAACCAACACCGAAAGCCGAATACAAGAACGTCATTGCGAGGAGCTGGCGACGAAGCAATCTCCTGCAACAAAGAACAGATTGCCACGCTACGCTCGCAATGACGGATGATGTAAGGGCAGAACATTTTCTGCCCAGCTGTCAGTCCAAAAATCTATAAAAATAAACACATGAAACAGACATACACACTGATATTAATAACCTTAGGCATTTGCCTATTAAGTTGTAAATCGATGAAGACAAAAAGTAATGAATATCAATGGCAGGCATGCTTTCAGGCGGCTGCTAATTTCCCGAGTAAGTTATACTCGGGCTACTTGTACAACAAGGAGACTGGAGTAGTGCTCAGGGGGGGCGGTGTAGATGGAGAAGACTATGCCAGATGGGGATATGGAGGTACATCTATGGGCGGAGGTGGCAAAAGCAGAACCTTGCCCACCAAACTACACTTGATATGGATATCCTTTGTGGAGGATCAGTTTTACGAAGCCCGCATAGACTTGGACACAGCCAAGATAAACAAAATGTTTAAGGATGGATATACTCATTCTATGCGCGGGAAGGTAATGACTCTGCATGATTATGAGTTTATCATTAGTGTAGCCCCCGGAGGCACTGTGGCGCTGTGGCTTGAAGAAGGTTTTGGGTCATTCAAAACAGAGATTGGCTTTTATCAGCAAGTGGCAAAGAAAACAGATATCCCATGGAAGGAGTTGGTGCCACTAGGGAATGAAAGAGACGTGCTCGTACCTGCAATGTTGAAAAATATTCCCCCCGAATTACTAAAGCAGTATAGGGAAGATGGTATTCCTTTCGACAAGTGGGAGAACTACAGGCGCAAGTACAACTACAATCTGCTGTTTCGAGAAGGCGACAAACAGATATTTACATTCTGGTATATGTTTAATGGCGAAAAGATTACTATTAATAATCATTTTATCCTACAAAACTACGCAGGGGAGTATATGACTAAGGCACTCCCAAAGCAGTTTGATATTTTGTGGGATGAACCCAACGGCATTACATACCATGTAATCGTAGACATTCCCGAGACAGAAATTGAGCGAATGTCTAACTTTTTTGACGAGCACGAGGGAAAGGCAAGTTTCTACATAGAACCTTATATTCCGGAGTATGTGAGGCAGATAAAATTATTTTTAATAAACGGCGACGACAAGATGGAAGTAAACCTTGCGCCACACGAAGTTTTTAAAAGACGATAATTATGGTAAGTATAAAATTTGGAACATATTCTCCTCCTGAAAAGAACGGAGGGAGGACTTCGAAAACAGCACATCTTTCTATAGGTGTATTTTGTGATGGGACACTCAACAACAGAACCAACACCGAGAGCCGAATAAACGAAACGTCATTGCGAGGAGCTGGCGACGAAGCAATCTCCTGCAACAAAGGACAGATTGCCACGCTATCGCTCGCAATGACGGATGATGTAAGGGCAGAACATTTTCTGCCCGGCTGTCAGTCCAAAAATCTATAAGAAATAAACAAATGAAACAAACATACACACTGATATTAATAACCTTAGGCTTATGCCTATTAAGTTGTAACATTATGTCGATAGAAAAGAAATACGACTGGATATCGGGAGCATGCTCCCCAAAAAATTATCCCATTGATGTTTATAAAGGAGCCTTTGTGTTCGAAGACGACAGTTTTACTCCAATATTCGGAGAGGGACAAACTGATGTCGGTTGGGGCAGTACTGGTCCCACCTATTCAGTAGGACCCGACTTAAAACCCCTGCCGGTATCCTTGGAGCTCTATTGGATATCTTATGCCGAAGGAAAGTTCTATAAAGGAATTTGGCAACTGCCTCAAGAAAAAATGGCAGCACTCTTTGAGCAAGGCTATACTGATTTATTCACTCTTAAACGAGAAACCTATCATTGGATTATTGCTGGCATGGCACCCGGCGGAGTGGTTGTTGTATGGGTTGGCGGAGGTTCGTCAACTGTCGAGATAGCTCGTTTTCAGGCAGAGGAGGCAGAGTGGCCACCTATGAAGAAGCTGGTGCCTGGAAACCCCACACTGAGCAGGGAGGGCTATCTGAAAATTTGGGACAAGGAGGCTGCTGCCTACCTCAAAGAACACGGAGTACCCTACGGGCTTTGGGACACCTACCGAACTCGCTATCCTTGGCATCC
>JBKEAJ010000100.1:0-2694 GCA_047972135.1 Bacteroidales bacterium
GTTGTGTTCCTATGTAGATATGCTTAGTATATTGTCCTCCCTTGCTGAGTACCATATAAGGACTAACATAAAGAGTATAATCCAAGTTGTCGGTATATCAACCACTAAATGCAGAGTTCACATGAACACCCTCATTGCTACCGTGTAGGTTTACAGTGCGATGAAAAACAGTAAGCCGTATGCGTTTTGTAATAGACCTGCAGACTTGGTGTCTTGTCGTTGTGGAACGGACAGTTTAACCGCAGTTGCTTATCGGGTTTTAAATGGTAGTAGTGCAGCACCTGGGCTAAAGTGAGCTGCTGTTTTATCTCTTGTATCTCCATTGAAAAAAAGTTTTTTAAACCGTTTACGGCTCAAAGTTACTTTATTCGGATTTAATTACAAAATCTATTAGACTTTTTTAGCTCGTAAAAGTATCTTATCTTTGTGAAACCAAGCATAATCACGGTTTTAATAAACCCTTTAAGGATTAATATTATGGATACTTACGGAAAAAGAATGGCTACTCTTAGGAAAGAAAGAAAGATGACACAGGATGAACTGGCTAAACTGCTTAATACTTCTATTTCTGTAGTTGGTAGATACGAACGTGATGAAATGACTCCAAGTGTTGAAGTTGCTAAAAAGATTGCTGGATTCTTAGATACTACCGTAGGTTACCTTTTAGGAGAAACAGAAAAAGCAGACCTTTTTAAAGACCCTGCTATGTTGAAGCGATTGAGCGACTTAGAAAAGCTGGACGAGAAAAATAAATCTCATATCTTGTCTGTTCTCGATGGATTTCTGCAATCTGTAAAAATTAAAAATATTGCTGCTCTTTAGAGCATTTTAAAAGCCACTCATTGAGTGGCTTTCCTTTTCCTTATTAACACCCACAATAACAGTAGAAAAGTTGATATTACCGCTATAAATGACAATGTTCTATAGAGCCTTATCCTATCTCCTTTTTCATCATCTAAATCAATCCAATAGTAATGCTCACGGAGCAATTCAGAATCATTAATATTTAAGTCCTTAAAACTGATTTCGGGGTTTCCTTTACTGCTTTTATACTTGGTTTCGTAAGAAGTCAGATATTTAATATTATTCAGGCTGTCTGTACATTTCACTATTACAGAAGTATCATTGTAACCGTAACCTAAAATTTCGTTTATTTTAAAACTGCTATTTTGATACTTAAACCCTTTTCCAACCAATTCAAACTCATCTTCATCAAGCAAAGCAAACGAGTAGTATCTATCGCTATATGGCTTTAGTCCATAAGGGATTGCTTCCCCACAAAATGTACAGCTAAAACCATAATCATAATGCTTACTATCATATTTTAAATAAGACAGCACACTTACAATACACAGAATACCGAACAGTATAATCTTTAGTGTTTTTTTCATAACTCAAAAGACTATTCTTGACCTGTAGTTGTCGGTTTGAAAAAGTAGGTTCTCTCTCTGGTCTTATAAGGGTATGGTGTTCCTCCAAACCTTTCTAAATTAGGACCTGGTCCATCAGGCTTATATTTGTCTATACCAAGCCAACCACCCAAGACTTTTTCATCAATAAAGTCAGGATCCCAAAAACCATCTGTTCCAAAAGTTGGATTTGTAAAAAACGTATAGTTTACAGAACTTGAATTGCCGTTGCCACTAACACTATAATCTACACCAGTATTTCCTATATGGAAAGTTTCATCAGTTAAATCAACTGAAAAATACCCTGTAGGCTGAACCTCTTGACTTGTTATCTTCTTGTGTTTAGCTTGAAATTTGGAAGTTTGAAGTAATTGATTTGTAGATACATCTCCAACATCTGCAGCCTGTCCATTTCCACTCAAGTAATGACTTGTAGCTTCTTGCGTATTATTTACAACTTTTCCGCTTGTTGCTTTTGTGTCTATGTACAAAGTATTCTTTGAGAGTTGTTGACCTATTTTGAGATTTAAAATTCCTTTATCATTTGCAGTAACTCCTGACCTTCCAAGAATAGTCATTGCATTCTGCTGACTTGTCCCTAAAAATTTAGCTAATGAATATGATTGGTCTCCTTTTTCTGCTACAAGATTTCCAACTGCATCCCATTCCCATTGCCCATCAGGGTCAGTGTATCGTATTGGATTACAGAAGAAAGCTCTGTACGGTGACCAACCTGACGCATCTGCTGCTTTCGGGTCAACACCATACCACAGACTTATACGAGGGTTATAGTATCTAGCTCCATAATAGTACAACCCCGTTTCTTCGTCAAGTTCCTTGCCGTTAAACAAATATGGAGTATTCCAAGTGTTGTTGCGTTCTTCAAGGAAGACCTCGCCGAAGGGCACATACTCAATATGCCGCACTACTTCGCCATCCAAATTGGTTATATATGAAGCACTTCCAAGGTGGTCTGGATGATAGTAGTATTGCAATTTCTCATAATCTACATTATCCGCAGGGAGTGTAGATTTGGTACGCATTTCATCGCCACAACAGAAACCTTCACCATCTACATAATCATCATTATCAACAGCTAAATAAGGTACTTCAAAGCCCTCGTATTCGTCTTTAATTACTTGTTGCAAGGCTTCATACTTAGATTTATAGTCGGGAGCTTCTGCACCACTTATATCAGCCCCTGCATATTCCTCACGGCGTGGGTCAACTCCAAACGAGCCAACATCGCCTAATTTAGAGACTATTCTTTGGCTTCCAATATAGA
>JBKEAJ010000101.1:0-49594 GCA_047972135.1 Bacteroidales bacterium
CCCGACAAAGAGCAGGAATTGATGTCGGCAGGAGACTTGACAACCGATTCTCTTTCCAACACACCTTTGCTCAATTTATATCGCAAGCAGGTAGACGTGTCGGAAGCACAATGGAAGACAGAAAAAGCTAATCTTCTACCGAAGCTCAACCTCAGCTACTCCAATCAGGCTGTTGATGGCAAGTCAGGATTCAATGCATGGGAAGCGGGAATATCAGTACCGCTAGTATTTTTCTCGCAATCGGGGAAAAACAAGGCGGCACGTATCAACTACGAAATCAACGGATTGGAATATCAACAAAAAGAGTTGGAAATCAATTCGGCATACAGGCAGCTAGCAAGTCGCTACGCCGCCATTGTCGATGTGTTGAATTACTATAAAGCCGATGCACTCCCACTCGCCGACGAGCAAATCAATGCGGCAAACTTGGGCTATCGTCTCGGCAGCCTCGATTATGTGCAGTTTATTCAAAATATGGAGACTGCCATCAACACCCGCAAGGACTACCTGAGCAGGTTAGCAGAATATTACGAGATTAAGGAACAGATGGAATATTTACTGGGACAATAACTAAAAAACTATTATAATGAATTTATTAAAATCAATAATAATCCTTGTTTTATTATCCGCATTAATGTCATGTGGCGGAGGCAACAAACAAGGCAAAGCGGCAGAGCCTGAGCATGAAGAGCATAGCGAGGGCGAGGAAGGCGTAGTGAAATTGAGCGAAAAACAGAGAGATGCATTAGGACTAAAACTCGGCACTTTTGAGCAAAGAAATCTTACTACTTTGGTAAAGACAAATGGGCAGTTGGAAGTACCGCCTGCTGCAAGTGCATCGGTAACAGCCATTATCGGAGGCAACGTAAAAAGCATAAAGGTTTTTCAGGGCGACAAAGTTCGTAAAGGGCAAGTATTGGCGAGCCTTGAACACCCCGATTATATCAGTTTGCAGGAAGATTATGCGGAAGTTGCCAACAGGTTGGACTTTTTGGAGCTTGAATACGAACGTCAGAAAAAGCTCTTTGAAAACAACGTGGGAGCGGGCAAGGATTTTCAGCAGGTAAAGGCAGAATTTGCTACTGCAAGGGCAAAAGCAGAGGGACTAAAAGCGAGACTTCGTTTATTACATTTATCTCCCGAAGATGCTAAAATCGGTAAGATCTCTAGTTCTGTCAATATTTTTTCACCCATCAGCGGCTATGTCAACGAAGTAAATATCAGCTTGGGGACTTATGCCAATTCGGAGGAAGAACTCTTTAATCTTACAAACAATCAGGAAATACATGCGGACTTTATGGTTTACGAAAACGATGTTCATCTGATAAAACCTGGTCAGAAGATTGATTTCACGGTTTCTAATCGTCCCGGCGAGGAGCTTACGGCAACGATATTCGCTATTGGCAAGGAGTTTGAGCCAAACACTCGTGCTGTACATGTTCATGCCACCATCGGCAAAAATCCGGGTAATTTAATTCCGGGCATGTATGTATCGGGCAATATCCATACCGATAAGAATTATGTTCCTGCCTTGCCCAACGAGGCTATCGTTTCGGAGGGAACCAAGTCCTATATTTTCATTTTAGACAAGAAAGGTACAGCACACGACGATGACGACAGCCACGACAAGGCGGAAGAACACGAACATTCTGGTAATGAAGAGCATTCTCATGACGACAAAAAACATGCTCATTCGATAGCATTTCGTATGATAGAAGTTATTACCGGCAAGCAAGATAATGGTTATACGGCAGTGACAGTACTCGAAGCACTGCCCGAAGATGCAGAAATAGTACTTAACTCTGCGTATTATCTGTTGGCGGAAATTGGAAAGGAGGAGACCGAACACGCCCACTAACCTAGGTGCGTGCTGTCTCGTTGATGAAATGGGGTGTTTTACGGCATCTCATTTCTATCTTTTTTGTATCTTTGTAAAGATAAGCAAGCTATATGGCACATAATCATACTCACGAACACGGTCATAGCCACCACCACCATGTGCATCCGACAGAGGTTTCGCACGGGCGAGCATTTGCCATAGGTATAGGGCTGAATGTCGTCTTTGTTATTGTCGAGGTGATTTACGGTTTAATTGCCAACTCGTCGGCATTATTGGCAGATGCCGGACACAACGCAAGCGACGTGTTGGGGCTTGTGTTTGCATGGACGGCTGCTTGGCTTGCCACAATTAGACCCAAGGGGAAATATACCTACGGACTCCGCAAATCCACCATACTAGTTTCTATACTGAATGCCTTGCTCTTATTCGGAGCAGTTGGTTTTATTGCATGGGATGCTATTGGGAAATTCAAAAATCCCGAACCTGTTGCCGGCACTCAAGTTATTATAGTTGCCGCAATAGGCATTATCATCAATACTGCTACGGCACTGATGTTTATGAAAGGACAGAAAGACGACCTCAACGTTCGTGGAGCATTTCTACACATGGCTGCCGATGCAGGCGTATCGCTGGGAGTTGTCATTGCAGGAGTACTGATAAACCTTACAGGTCTTCATTGGATTGACCCCCTAACTAGTTTTCTGATTATCATTGTTATACTATGGGGGACATGGCGGCTGTTCACCGACTCTATAGACCTTGCTCTTGATGCTGTCCCCAAGAATATAAAGCTCGAAGAGGTAAGGAATTTTTTACTTTCGCAAGAGGAAGTCCACAACATCCACGACCTACATGTTTGGGCAATGAGCACCACTCAGGTTGCGCTTACCGCCCATTTGGTAGTTCTTCGCACGCCCGACGACAGTTTTATGGGGAGTTTACAGAAAAAACTAGAACACAAGTTTGGCATCAATCACACCACTTTTCAGATTGAGAATAAGGAGATGGAAAAGGATTGTCATCCGGTGGTTTAATAAGCGTCAGCGGTCAGCAAACCATCGAATAGCATCGTCTACCGCACTTTCGACAGAACGGAACTCTATACCCAAGCCTTCTTTTGCTTTTTTATTTGAATAGTAATTGTTTATTGTCAGTATCCGGGTGTTAGTGTAGGACAATTGTATTGGGAATCCCAAACGTCTTATGCCACTACCTATTATTCCTGCGAGCAGAAGAATAGGTTTTGGGACATTTATAAAGATTGTTTTTTGATTATTTCTTTTTGCTACGAGTCTAAAAAAATCCCGATAGCTCATATTTTCATTTGCGAGTAGGTATTTTTCTCCTCTTTGTCCCTGCTTCATAGCCTTTATTGCAGCAAGCGACACATCCTTAACATGCACAAAGTTCTTTCCTCCCTTTGGATAGAAGACTATTTTCTTATTCAGTACCATCAGCACCATTTTCCCTGAGCTTGGTTTGGAGTCGTAGGCTCCAATCATAAAGGTCGGGCTGACAGTAATGAGGTCGATATTGTCAGTTTCTTTGTCAACTAGTGCCTGCACCTTTGTTTTGCTGATGGCATAGTTTGATTTCGTGAATGGATATTTTATTGCTTTCTTCTCATTTCCCAAGTCCTCGAGCGAGCCATAGCCGTAAGTATTTGCAGTGCCGATATATACAAGTCTCTTGATATTATTAATCTTGCCTGCATCGATTACATTTTGAGTTCCATGCAAGTTCGCCTCGTCATAGTCCTCAGCTTTTAGCAGGCTTTGCGAGGTATTTGCGGCGGTGTGGATTATGTAGTCGCAATTCTCACTCAGCTCAATCAGTCTTTTCTTATCAGTAATATCTCCTTTTGCAAGTTCATAGCCTGCATTAGCAATATGCATTAAACTCCCGGGGTTTCTTACAAGTGCCTTCACGGCATATCCCCTCTCTAGCAAATCTAGGACTATGTTTGTTCCTAGCAGTCCGTTTGCCCCTGTTACTAAGACTTTCTCTGTCATGCCTTCTGCAAGAATTTGTTTTCATCCCTCAGGATTTCACGTTTCACTTTATTGGTTGTAAACGACAGACATACTGAGGTAGGCAACGTTTTGGTCAACAACCAATTAAACTTGTTTCCAAGGCTTAATATCATTGTTTTTTCATGTCTGAACAATCTTTTTATCGACATTTTAGCAACTTTCTCGGGAGTTTGCTGTCCCAATTTTCCCCAAAATCCTTGTTCAATAATTCTTTTTGTTACGTCAGCATTGGTTTTCATAGGTCCGGGATTAACGACACTCACAAAGACATTGGAATTTTTAAACTCTTCGTACAGCCCTCTTGAAAAACTCTGCACAAATGCTTTCGATGCAGGATAGACTGTTTTATAGCCGATAGGGCTGAACGCAGCCATACTCGCAACATTAAGGATATATCCTTGCTTTTGCTTTCTGAGATTTGGTAAGATTTGATGCGTCAGCAAGGATGTAGCCATCACATTTAGCTCAATAATTTTTGAAATATACTCTGCATCGACAGCTTCAAATCTTTTTGTTCCACCTATACCTGCATTATTAATCAACATAAACACCTCAAAGTTTTCGTTTATTACTTCAGCAAGCTCAATAACATTATCCTTTTCAGACAAATCACATTCGTAGCACTGTGTATCAACACCATATTCAACCTTAAACTCATCGGCTCTCTCTTTCACTTCCGACTCGGGCAGGTCTACCAAAATTATATTTATGCCTCTTTTGCTTAACTCTTCGGAGAAGGCTCTGCCTAAGCCATTTGCAGCTCCGGTAATCAAGGCGTATTTATTATCAATACTTGTATGTTCGTTTTTCATGTTCAATATTAATTTCTATTTTCTCATCCCTATTTGTACAAACGTAAATATATTTATTATGTTATGCATAATTATTCAACCCTCCCCGTTTCATCTTTTTTCTTTCCAAAGGTATAAATAAAAGATATATTAGCTTGAGAGTTCCGCATCTTGAATCTACTGTTGTCGTACGACACAAGCTCCCCACTCTCATTATAGTTGGGTATTCTGTCGTCAACTTTGTAATCGGCAGTAACATTGAAACTACTCTCCACTCTTAGAGCACAAAATTTACTCAGCTTCACGTCAAAGCCACCGATTACACCAAAATTATGCGCATCATTATTAGTACGTGTTCTCAGATAATTGTAATTTATTCCTGCATAAGGACGTATAACAAACTTGTCGTAATACAGCAATAGCGGTACAGACAAGTTGTGCATTCCTGCACGATAGTTGCTATTCAGCTTGTCGAGAATCTCATCATTGTTGCCCGATGTGGCATAGCTTTGTCTGTCGCGGATTCCGAAAAGGTAAGCATATTCAAGTCCTGTTCTCAATCCAAAATAAGAGTTGCCGAAATTTCTTTTGGCATATACGCCCACGTCAGCCATCGCAGCAAATGGCTTTTGAGAATCCTCATATTTGTAATTTTCCCACCACAGTCCCGAACCAAGTGAGACCTCGTAACTTGTTTGTGCCATCACCATTGTTTGAAATGCAAAGCAAAGGACACCGAAAAAACCTAACTTCTTCATACTTTCTAATTTTTTAATGTTTTCACTAAGCATGATGGAGTTTATCGGAATGGTGGCACTTCCGTCTTCAGAAATAAGCAATAAACTTGCCTGTCCATCAGAGGAATCTAACTGCAAAACCTTGACAGTATTGAGTTCGTCGAGCAAAAGATTGTTTAGCTCAGATTTCAAAAACACCGTATCGTACACCACAATCGTGTCATACACTACAACATCCTCGTAGACATACACGGTATCTCTCTGAGCTTCCGCCCTAGAAAAAAGTCCAAAACACAGCATCAAGGGCAGCAAATATCTAAATTTATTTCGCATTAGTAGTATCAATAATGGTTACAGTATCTCGGACGATAACTTCCTTACGAATGATTCTATCTTTTTTTATCACAATGGGAGTTTGCTTCTGCAATATTCCTGTTTTTGAAACTGTATCAAGCTCTTCTGTCATCTCGTCAGCATTCTCCAACACCGAGTCTGCACTTTCCTTAAAATCAGCCTTCTGCAAGAAATCGTTCGACAGGGGTTCATTTTGTATAATCAGAGAGTCGGAAGAAATAGGAGGTATCTCTTGCTTCATGGGAGTATCATTTTTATTCATCGTATGGTATATTAGTAGTCCTGCCAATACCGCCGTCAACACTCCTGCTCCCGAATATACTGCAATATTGGCAAATGGAGTAAATTTCGGCATAGCTGTAAGATTCCAATTTTGTTCGGTAGGAAATCTCAGATACTGTGGAGCAATCTCATAATTGCAAAAACATTTCTTGTATAGCCTATCAATTCTGGCAAGCCCACATGGAAACAAAATAAATGGGAGAGCACTTCGTTTTTTACGTTCTTTCTTAGCTAAAATCTCTTGTAATTTTTTTCTTGCTCTCGCCAAGTGTGATTTAGATGTTCCTGCGCTGATATTCAACTCCTTAGCAATTTCCTTATGTGAATATCCATCAAGTACATACATATTGAACACCAAGCGATGATGCTCGGGCAATATTTTTATCGCTTCTAGCAATTCCTCTATAGTAAAGTTGTTCCACATAGCATCCTCTTCGTAATTATCAATCATATAGTGCATTAGCACCTCGCTATTACTGTCATTCACACGTTTGCTGTCTCGAATGTACATTAGTGCTGTATTTACAGTAATTTTTCTCAGCCACGCATCGAAATGCCCTGTACCTTTAAATCCTTTGGCTTTGTTCATGGCAGTCATAAACGCATCATGAGCAAGGTCCTCTGCAACTTGTCGAACGGGCACATACCTAAAACAGACAGCTATCATCTTTCCAATATTTCGCTGATATGCCTCCTCCCAAAAATCCTTTTTCACATTCATATCTTCAAGCTTAAGCTCAATCTATACTTATTTTATATAGTGATGCAAAGATGCTAAAAAGGTGGCAGTTTTTTCTTGAGAAATATCTTCTCCTCCCATTTGCAAAGCAATCTGCCTTATATTATCTTTGTGAGCCTGAGACAATCAATAAAAAATTATGACACAATACAATACTTCTTCTTACATTTTACTAGGGTTTCAGCACGTTCTGGCAATGTTTGGCGCAACAGTATTAGTTCCTGCACTAACCGGGCTTGACCCGTCCATAGCCCTTTTGTGTGCAGGTGTCGGAACACTGATTTTTCACTCTGTAACGAAGTTCAAAGTACCCTCATTTTTGGGTTCGAGCTTTGCCTTTATTGGCGGTATACAGTTAGTGCTGAATAATATGGGCATGGCAGAGCTGAAGGGTGGTATTATCTGCGCAGGTCTTGTTTATATTCTTATTTCGCTCTTTATCAATCTGTGGGGAGTAGAGAAAATCAACAAACTCTTTCCGCCCATTGTAGTGGGTCCTGTTATAGTAGTAATCGGACTGCGTTTAAGTCCGATAGCCGTAAACAATGCTATGTATGTAGATGGGGTTTTCAACTCTACATCTCTACTAATAAGCTCTACCGTTATTATAAGCATGATTATCAGCAGTGTACTAGGAAAATCATTCTTCCGTCTTGTTCCCATTCTCACATCGGTCATCGTCGGATATATTGTTTCGAGTTTGTTGGGAGTACTGAACACCGATGCCATTGCTGCGGCATCATGGTTTACGTTTAGCAATGATACGGTAGTGTCGACAATTACAACACTTCCCGAATTTTCGTGGAATGCAATTTTAGCCTTAGCACCAATAGCCTTAGTGGTATTTATGGAGCACATTGGCGACATAAAGAGCAACGGAGCGGTAGTTGGCAAGGACTTTGTAAAGAACCCTGGTCTCAACAGAACGATATTGGGTGATGGTTTGGCAACTATTTTTGCAGGGTTAATGGGAGGTCCTGCCAATACTACTTACGGCGAAAATACAGGAGTACTGGCGGTTACAAAGAATTACAATCCATTGGTATTGCGAGTAGCAGCGGTAATGGCAATTTTTCTAAGTCTTTTCGGGAAATTCGGAGCTGCCATCAGCAATATTCCACTTCCGGTAATGGGCGGTGTATCGGTAGTTCTTTTCGGTATGATTGCCGCCATAGGCGTACGAACAATGATAAATGCACAATTAGATTTTGGACACTCTCGAAACCTCATTATAGCATCTATAATTTTAGTTTGCGGCATAGGTATTAATACGGTTCCATTCACTCAGTCAATAGAAGTCTCGGGACTTACCATTGCAGCATTTCTTGGGATAATTTTGAATGTTGTATTGCCCAAAGACATTTAGACTTACCATTTGTTCTGCAAGTATGGACGAGGGTCGACGGGTTTGTCGTTAACTCGGACTTCGTAGTGCAGATGAGGACCTGTCGAACGCCCCGTATTTCCCACTTTCCCGATAAACTGTCCTTTTTTCACTCTTTTACCAACCTTCACCCTTATGCGCGACAAATGTGCATATACTGATGAATATTGAGAGTCATGTTTAATGATAATCATTTTACCGTATCCCGATTTCCTGTTGCGTTTTGCATAGGTAACAATACCTTTTGCGGCTGCAAAAACGTATGTTCCTTTTGGAGCAGCAAGGTCTTGTCCTGAGTGCATCCGCCCGTTTCGCATACCATAGTTTGACTGACTTGTAATCTCCTTTTTTTTAATGGGATATATACTTGGATATGTATCTCTTACTGCATGTGGTCTTAAACCTTTGGCACAAGAGCCTAATAGAATAATGCTAATTATGAGTATTGGAACTATGGTGTGTTTGTTCATTCTGCAAAGCTAAAATTTCAGCTCAAAAATATATAAATATCCATTTATGAGCAAACAAGCATAGCTATTAGCACAAAAATAGTTTGCGGATTGATATTTCATATTGAAATATCAATATAATTGTATATTTTTGGGGCAATTATAATAATATTCATCAGACTATGAATAAGCTATTTACACCTTTAACAATATTATTGGCAGTATTCACAAGTTGTGCAGACAGTGATATGATAGAAAAAACAGTATTAAAAGACTCTTGGTCATTTAAGGATGCCTCGACCGACAAATGGATGTTGGCAACAGTCCCCGGCAGTGTTCATACCGATTTATTGGAAAATGAGGAGATAGAAGACCCTTTTTATCGTCTTAATGAAAAAGATTTGCAATGGATAGACAAGAAAGATTGGATTTACCGCTGCAACTTCGAGATAGACAAGAACAGGCTTGACAAAGACCACATAGAGTTACAATTTGACGGATTGGACACCTATGCAGAAGTCGTCTTGAATGGTAAAATGATATTATCATCCGACAATATGTTTGTTGGGCATACAGTTGATATTAAGGACATTGCGGAAAGAAACAATGAATTAATCATTTACTTCAAATCGCCAATAAAGGAGGGCTTACGTCTTCTCAAAGCACGCGAATACCGACTTCCTGCAAGCAACGACCAATCTGTGAACGGTGGACTAGAAGACGAACAACGAGTAAGTCCCTACATTCGCAAAGCACCATATCAGTTTGGTTGGGACTGGGGTCCGCGTCTTGTTACATCAGGAATCTGGAAACCTGTGTCTCTGATCACGTGGAACGCCGTTAAACTAGACAATGTTTACTACAAACAGTTGAAAATAGAGAAGGAAAAAGCCCGAATATTAGCACAAATTGAACTCTCGGGAGAGAATTTCAAAGCTACCAAAATTATTATTAAGGCTAACGGCGAGGTGGTAGCCTCTGCCACTACAGGAGTATCGGAACACCATGTAAGTATTCCGATAGACATAGACACCCCCGAATTATGGTGGCCCAACGGCATGGGCAAACCAAGTCTCTACGATTTTGAATGCGAACTTTATGCAAGTGGTGAACTCGTTGACATCCAAAAAGACAAGATTGGTCTGCGAAAAGTGGAACTCATCACCGAGAAGGACTCTTTAGGAACACCCTTCTACTTCAAGATTAACGACGTTCCTGTTTTTGCAAAAGGAGCCAACTATATTCCCAACGATTTGTTTCCGGCAAGAGTGAGCGACAAGACATACGAACATATTCTAGGCTCAGCCCGCGATGCCAACATGAATATGATAAGAATTTGGGGCGGTGGTATCTATGAGTACAAGAAATTTTATGAGCTTTGCGATGAATACGGACTTATGGTTTGGCAGGACTTTATGTTTGCTTGCAGTATGTATCCTTGGGACACTGCATTTTTAAAAAGTGTTGAAGATGAAGCAGCCTATAATATCAAGCGTCTTAGAAATCATTCTAGCATTGTACTTTGGTGTGGCAATAACGAGATTGAGAATGCGTGGGCAAACTACGACAAGCCGGGCAGGGGCTGGGGTTGGCGAGAGCGATATACCGAAGAACAGAAGAAAGAGATTTGGTCTGGCTATCTAGCCCTCTTCCACGACTTATTACCCCAGCAGGTTGCCAAGTACTCTGATTTATCCTATTGGGCATCATCGCCTGCCACTGGTGATATAAAAGTGCGTTCCGACGAGACCAATGCCAACGACGGCGACATGCACTACTGGGGAGTATGGCACGGCAAGCAGGAGTTTTCAGGTTTTGAGGAACACAAATCTCGCTTTGTCAGTGAATATGGTTTTCAATCCTTCCCCATCTTCCATAGTGTTAAGAAATACACGAAGGAGGAAGATTGGGACATCGAATCGGAAGTGATGGCATCACATCAACGTAGCGGCATAGGCAATTTAAGGATAAAATGGTATATGGAAAAATATTATAATATACCCGAAGACTTTGATAAGTTCCTATATGTTGGTCAGGTTTTGCAGGCCGAAGGGATGAAAGAGGGTATGCTTGCTCACCGTCGCCACAAGCCGATTTGCATGGGGTCTCTATATTGGCAATTGAACGACGTTTGGCCTGTGGCATCGTGGTCGTCAATTGATTATTATGGCGAATGGAAAGCAGAGCACTACTTTGCCAAGAAGGCATTTAAGACTTTTGCTGTATCGCCTGTTAAGAAAGGCTCTAACATTGATGTTATAATGATATCTGACAGCGTACACGAGAATACTCTTCCATGTACTGCCAACTTCAAGCTCATCAGCTTCTCGGGAGAAGTGCGAAGCGAGTGGAACGAAGTGTTTGACATGAAATCCAATACTGCCCAAACTATTGGCAGATACCCACTTATTGGAGCAGAGCTCCGAGGTTTTGACGACTATAGCGTGTTGCAAGTCGAAATAGAAAGCAACGGCAAAATACTGTGTAGCACACTCTTTTACAACAAACGAGTTAAAGACCTCAAGCTACCAAAAGACACAGAGCCAAGAATCAGTTTTACCACCAATGGCAGTCATCTAACCCTCAAAATCACCTCCGACAAATTATTAAAAGATTTTTATGTGTACAACGACAAAGCCAGGGGTCTATTTTCGGACAATTTCATCGATATTCTTCCCAACAGAGAATACAATATAGAATTTGAGTCTGACGGCAATCAACAAGTAAGCACCGACGACTTTAAATATATATCAATAGCAGACACCTACTAATGTATAGACCCAACATTGCAATAGGAGTATGCGGTGCGAGTGGCTCTGTATATGCCTTAAAACTAATAAATCGGCTTATTGGCATTTCCGACCAATGGCAGAGTCTGCGAGTAGTATTTACCAACTCGGCAAGGACAGTCTGGAAAGAAGAATTAGCAGACACCCCAAACTTTCCCGACAATGTGCTTATCGACGATAATTCTGATTTCATGTCGCCGCTAGCATCGGGCAGTGGAGGCATAGATAAGATGTTTATTTGCCCCTGCTCTATGGGCATGCTTGGTAGGATTGCCAACGGTATATCTAATGATTTGATAAGCCGAGGAGCAGATGTGATGCTAAAAGAGCGTAGGCAGCTTATCCTTGTAACTCGCGAGACACCTCTCAGTAGCATACATATCGAGAACATGCTCAAAATTTCCAATAGTGGAGGCATCATTTATCCTGCATCGCCGTCCTTCTATAACGGGCAGGACACTATCGACGAGCTGACAGAGCATTTCACACTGCGTCTGCTGGATTTTGCTGGATTTACAACAGATGTAAAAAGGTGGGGTATCTAGCAATGGCATATTCTTTGATATTGTCATCGTAGTCTATTAATAACAGTAAATTATCGAAGTTTTAAGAAAAAAAATTTGTTACTTAAAAAAAACGTAATATCTTTGCAAACGATTTACTCAAAGAAATAATCACAACAGCGGTTTACTATATTCCTGAATTTTCATCTTGAATACCTAAGTCAATAAGGAGTTTGGTTGATATAATTAATGACTTGTAAGCCTAAAAATCAAGCAAAAACACATATATGTACAACATTAATGATTTAAAAACTAAAGTTGTTTCTGAATTAAGAAGCATTGCAAAAGAAGTCGGCATAAAAAGAGCCGAACGTTTTAAAAAGGATGAACTGATAGAAGAGATTTTATTCACACAAAAGCATGGGACTAGAATCAATCTTCCCCCCTCGGAACTTCCTATCATAGATGCATCTGAGATTTTGGGTAAAAAACAAAAAGAGGATGTACCAACTTCCAACACTCAAGGCATTTCCAATCTAACAAGTTTAATTACCGATCTTGACGACTTCACCCCTTCCACTGCTCCCAAAACAGGACAAGAAAACAAAAAAAACGACTCAGAATCTCAACACAGAATGAACAAACCCAAAACCGACACACCTCAGAAGAAATACGAAAGAATAGGCGGAGGCAGAAAACGCATACAGACAACGCCTCAAAATAGAACTAGTGGTGGCGATAGGAGTCAACAAAGGCATGACAACAAGCACGACAACCACCGCCCGGAACAGAGAAGCAATCAGCCTCAACAACAACAGCAACATCAAGCACAACAACAGCACAACAACAAAGAAAACGTTAAAAGCAAGCCTCAATTCAACTTTGAGGAGCATATTACAAATACGGGAGTATTGGAAATAGTGCAAGACGGCTACGGTTTTCTTCGTTCTGCCGACTTTAACTATCTGTCATCACCTGACGATATTTATGTATCACAATCTCAAATAAAGCTGTTTGGCTTAAAGACAGGCGACACCATCAAAGGAGCAGTAAGGACTCCCAAAGAGGGCGAGAAGTATTTCCCACTATTAAGGGTGCTTGAAATAAACGGCAGAAGCCCGGAATTTGTTAGAGACAGAATGTCGTTCGACCACTTGACCCCTTTGTTTCCCAACGAAAAATTTGAGTTGCTTGGCAACAAGTCGGACAATTTATCGACACGAGTAATCGACCTCTTCTCACCCATCGGTAAAGGACAAAGGGGCTTAATCGTTGCCCAACCCAAGACAGGTAAGACGGTATTGCTAAAAGAAGTAGCAAATGCAATAGCAGCTAATCACCCTGAGGTTTATATGATAGTACTTCTCATCGACGAACGTCCTGAGGAGGTTACCGACATGGCTAGAAGCGTAAACGCCGAAGTCATAGCATCGACATTCGACGAACCTGCCGACAGGCATGTTAAGGTTGCAAACATAGTATTAGAAAAGGCAAAACGCCTTGTAGAGTGTGGTCATGATGTAGTAATTTTATTAGACTCTATCACCCGTTTGGCAAGGGCATACAACACAGTTGCACCTGCGTCGGGCAAGGTACTTTCGGGAGGTGTAGATGCTAACGCGCTGCACAAACCAAAGCGCTTTTTTGGAGCGGCAAGAAATATTGAGCAAGGCGGTTCGCTCACTATCTTGGCAACGGCACTTACGGAAACGGGCTCAAAAATGGACGAGGTTATCTTCGAAGAATTTAAAGGAACTGGTAACATGGAGCTGCAACTAGACAGGAAGCTGTCGAACAGAAGGGTCTTCCCTGCAGTGGACATCAACGCATCGAGCACAAGGCGCGAGGACTTACTTATGGACAAACACGTTTTGGACAAAGTATGGATATTGCGTAAATTCTTAAACGACATGAACTCTGTTGAGGCGATGGAGTTTTTGAAAGGCAGACTAATGCGCTCTGAGTCTGTAGAAGAGTTTTTAATTTCAATGAATGATTAATCAATACACAAATGGCAGGTACATCAGATATTAAAAAAGGGGTTTGTATTGAACACAACGGCAATATCTTCTCCGTTATAGAGTTTCTGCACGTTAAGCCCGGCAAGGGTGCGGCGTTTGTAAGGACGAAGCTCAAGAACGTAAAGACAGGCAAAGTTGTTGACAACACCTTCCCGTCGAGTGCAAAAATAACTATCGTGCGAGTTGAACGTCGTCCATATCAGTATCTTTATAAAGACGATGCCGGCTACAACTTTATGAACACCGAGACTTTCGAGCAAATACTTTTGGAGGAGGGTATGATTGACAATCAGAGTTTGCTGAAAGAAGGTTTAATCTGCGATTTGATATTACACGCCGAAACTGAAACACCACTGAACCTCGAAATGCCTGCAAACGTTGAGATGGAAGTAACTTTTGCCGAACCTTCGGAAAAAGGCAACACAGCATCGTCGACAGCATTGAAACAAGCGACTGTTGAGACGGGAGCTACAATTATGGTTCCACTGTTTATCAATACCGGCGACACCATCAAGGTAGACACCTCGAACAACAACTACCTTGAGAGGGTTAAAAAATAATACAGAAAGGGATTACAAGAAAAAGCTATCACAATCAAGTGGTGGCTTTTTTAATATGAAAAATACTACCTTTGCAATAGTAAATCGGGATGTAGCGCAGTTGGTAGCGTACCACGTTCGGGACGTGGGGGTCGTCCGTTCGAGTCGGATCATCCCGACAAAAAATTAAGCACAATAGATGTCTGCACTCAAGAAGTTATTTGGAGATACTGCAATATACGGACTAAGTAGCATTTTAGGACGTTTTCTGAATTGGGCATTGTTTCCTCTCTTTGTCGCCGTTTTAGAACCTGGGGAATATGGCATTGTAACACAGCTGTACGCCTATGTAGCAGTATTCATGGTTATTCTCACCTACGGCATGGAAACCTCTTTTTTTAGGTTTGCCACCGAAAATAATGACAAAAGAAAATCATTTTCGACAGCGTTTATTTCCTTATCGGTCTCTACACTGATTTTTTTATTGGTAATAGGGTTTACCCGCTATCCCATTGCCCGATATTTGGGCGATGGCACTCTCCCCTACTATGTACTTATCATGGCATTAATATTGGGATTAGATGTTATCAGTGCCATCCCATTTTCATATTTACGAGCCGAAAACCGTGCGAAGTTATTTGCCACACTCAAGCTGGTAAATATTGCCGTAAATATATCATCAAATCTATTCTTTCTCCTGCTTTGTCCATTCCTGATTGAGAAGTACCAAATAGCATGGCTCGACAAAATATATTTCCACAACAACAAGGAAGCCTACATTTTCATTTCAAATTTACTGGCATCCGTCGTTACCCTTCTCATGCTTGTCCCCTACATCAGGAGGAACGTACATGCCTTCGACAAACGCCTATTAAACAAAATGTTAGAGTATGGTCTTCCCATTATGTTTGTAGGATTGATGGGCATGCTTGGGCTTCAATCTGATAAGATGTTGTTACCAAAGCTGATAAACGACGGCTCAGACCCTAAGGCTAGCTTAGGAATATATAGTGCAGCAAGCAAGATAGCCATGATTCTCACTATGTTCACCCAAGCATTCAAATATGCTTTTGAGCCATTTTTCTTTGCACGAGGAAAGGATGCCGACAGGAAAATATATGTTGACACTCTTAACTTTTTCGTTATCGCAGGTTTGCTTGCTTTTCTTGGAGTCTTATTGTATCAAGATCAAATTAAGCTCATCATCCCCGAGCAGTATTGGTCGGGACTAAGCATTGTTCCTTTTATCTTGATGGGTAATTTATTTTTAGGTGTTTACTATGTTCTGTCGGTGTGGTATAAGCTGACCGACAACACCATTTTTGGTGCAATAATCTCAGCAGCAGGGGCAGTGTCGATAATTGCTCTGAACTTCATACTCATCCCAACTATCGGCATGATAGGCTCAGCAATGGCAATGATGTTCGGCTACGGATTGATGTGTATTCTATCCTATGCGATAGGTCAGAAGCACTTCCCCGTTGACTACAAAATCCAAAAGGCTTTTGTTTATTTGCTGGTGGCAATATTAATATACATGTTGGCACTATTCATCCGCCAACAAGTACAAGGAACAATCTTACTATTTGCCATTCATTCCTTACTACTACTTATTTTCCTTGCCTTTATAGCTTATACAGAGAGGAATACGATAAACGACTTAATCAATAAACGCAAAAGGAACTTATAACTCTATCTTCATACCATCCTCAACTGCATAAGCCTCTTGAAACACCGAGCGTGCCTCGTTCACAAGGGAGTCCACACTATCATACCTTGCAGAGAAATGCCCTAACAGAAGTTTTGATGTCTTACAAGCATTGGCAAGCTCTGCCGCTTCTTTGGCAGTAGAGTGTCCTGTTTTAACAGCTTGTTGATAAAACTCCTCACCGTAAGTAGCCTCATGATACAAAACCTTTACATTTTCAATCACTCTTGCCATTTCCATATTTGGACGTGTATCTGAGAAATAGGCATAACTTCGGGGTAAAGGGGCATCTTTTACGAGTACACTATTGGGAATAATACGACCTTCTTTTGTGATGAAATCCGCTCCTCTTTTTATATTGATAATATCTTTAACTGGAATATTATATACCTCAATTTTTTCTTTTCTGATATTCGGTAGAATCTGTTTTTCTTTGAAATAAAATCCACACGTTGGCACTCTGTGGCTCAGCGGGATAGTCTGCACACTTACCGACTTCGTATCTATAATGGTTTGTGGGCTTTTTTGATTGTGCTCAATAAAATTAATCTCAAAAGCAAAAGACTCGCCACCAAACAGTTGAGTATGAAACGCCACATACTCTTGTACACCTTTGGGGCAATATATATTAACAGCTTTCCTTCTCCCCAAAATATCGAAGGTCGACAACAGCCCGACAAGCCCAAGAAAATGGTCGCCATGCAGATGAGAAATAAGGATATTGTCAATTTTGAGTATTGGAGCCCCAAATTTTCTAAGCTGAAACTGTGTTCCCTCACCGCAATCAATCAAGAGATATTTTCCATTAATATTCACTATTTGCGACGACAAAGCTCTACGCTTTGTGGGAACAGCTGCACTACTACCAAGTATTGTTATTTCAAAAGGGTTCATTATCTTCACATCAAAAAAAGGGCAAGCCACGATCGACCTACCCTTACCACCTATTCATCAAATAAAAACCTATTTCTTTTTATCTTCGGCTTCTTCCATTTGAGATTTCAACTCTGCCAATCCGCTAACATCGCCAAGGGTAGTTTTTTCACCTTTGTCGATAATAACCGTCGGCTTAGAAGCTCCACCTTTGTTGCCCGATGCGGGCTTATCGGCTGCGGGCTTACCTGCATCTTCCCATGTTCTGGAGTGAGACACAAGTATTCTTCTTGCCGCTTTAGAGAAGTCAAGCACTTTGAAGGGCAGTTTCTCGTCAATCTTAGCCTGCGATTTATCTTCTTTCTGCAGGTGTCTTGTTGTAACAAAACCTTCAACACCGTAAGGAAGAGAAACTACCGCACCTTTATCAACCATTTCTGTTATCGTACCTTCATGGATTGAGTCGGGAGTAAATATAGTCTCAAATACATCCCAAGGATTCTCTTCAAGTTGTTTATGTCCTAGACTGAGCCTACGATTTTCCATGTCAATATCAAGCACTTGCACCTCTATTTGCTCCCCGATGGATGTAAACTCCGAGGGATGCTTTACTTTTTTCGTCCACGACAAGTCAGAAATATGAATAAGACCGTCTACACCCTCTTCGATTTCTACAAATACTCCGAAGTTAGTGAAGTTTCTAACCTTAGCCGAGAGCTTAGTTCCAACAGGATACCTAGTGTCAATGCTTTCCCATGGATCTGGGTGAAGTTGCTTGATGCCAAGCGACATCTTACGCTCGTCTCTGTCGAGAGTAAGGATAACAGCTTCAATATCGTCGCCAACTTTCATAAAGTCCTGCGCACTTCTAAGATGCTGAGACCAAGACATTTCCGAAACGTGGATAAGCCCTTCAACACCCGGAGCCACCTCAACGAATGCACCGTAGTCAGCAAGGACAACCACTTTTCCTTTAATCTTATCACCCACATTAAGCTCTGTATCGAGCGCATCCCATGGGTGCGGAGTAAGTTGTTTAAGACCAAGAGCAATACGCTTCTTATCATCATCAAACTCAAGAATAACAACGTTAAGAGTTTGGTCTAGCTCTACCTCTTCAGATGGGTGATTCACACGTCCCCAAGATAGGTCGGTGATATGAATAAGTCCGTCTACACCGCCAAGGTCGATAAATACACCGTATGAAGTAATATTTTTGACAACTCCTTCGAGTACCTGTCCTTTCTCAAGTTTAGAGATAATCTCTTTTTTCTGAGTTTCAAGTTCAGCTTCAATAAGAGCCTTATGCGAAACAACAACGTTGCGGAACTCGTGGTTAATCTTAACAACTTTGAATTCCATTGTTTTGCCAACATACATATCGTAGTCGCGGATAGGCTTCACATCAATTTGAGAACCAGGCAAGAAAGCCTCGATACCAAATACATCCACAATCATACCACCCTTAGTACGGCACTTGATATATCCTTTACAAATTTCATCTTTGTCGAATGCTTCGTTCACTCTATCCCAAGAACGCAGAGCTCTAGCTTTTTTGTGCGAAAGCACCATCTGTCCTTTGGGGTCTTCAAGAGTTTCGACAAAAACCTCTACCTTATCGCCAACTTTTAATTCCGGAGTGTAACGGAATTCATTGAGGTTCACTATTCCGTCGGATTTATATCCTATCTCGACAACAACTTCACTTTTGGTCAGTGAAATTACAACTCCCTCGATAACTTCTTTTTCTTGTACAGAGGTCAAAGTTTGCTCGTACTCGTTAGCTTCGGGCGTGCCTTCCTTAGAAGTCAAAGAGCTTCCTTGGTCTGCCTCAAATGCATCCCAATCGAAGTCTGCCTCAGGCTCTGCACTAGTCTCCGGATATACTTTCCTCTCTGTCTTTGGAGTTTTTTTCTCCTCTGCTACTTCATTTTTTTCTTCAGGAGTCTTTTTTGCTTTTTTCTCAGCTTTTGGTGTCTCCTCAACTTTTTCTTCGGTTTCTTCTTTCTTTGAAGTCTTTACCTCAGATTTTGGAGTTTCTGTTTCTTCTACAGACTTCTCTGCCTTTGGAGCTTTTTCTTCTTTCTTCTCCGCTTTTGGAGCTTTTTCCTCAGTTTCTGTTTCGGTCTTAGGGGCTTTTTTAGCCTCTACTTTTTTCTCGTCCTTAGCCTCAGGAGCAGCCTGAACTTCCTGCTCTACCTCAGGTGTAGGATTTTCTTGATTTTCTTTTGTCATAACTTTTAAATAAAAACTTTTAGTGATTAGACATTATATATTTTGTAAATGCGGGTGCAAATGTACAACTTTTTCCACATCAAAACAACGAAAAACTATTAATTTTCAAGAAATTAATGCCTCTCAAAGTACAGTTTTTCATCCTGAAGATTTAATTGTGGATAGTGCTTTTCTAGGATTCTGATTTTTTCTTTCTGTGCTTCTACAAACCGTCTATAATCGGCAGATGACGGATTGCGAGCTTTGTGCTTTGTTGCCAAAACGATTTTCGAGATTTCGTCATACAGCTTTCTAGTCTCGTCGGATGCCCCACTTGCCAAGAATTTCTGCCACAATATTTCCACTGCCATCGGCGAAGGGTGCGTCATATCGTCAGCGTAATATCTGTAGTCTCGCATCTCATCCATCATAATTTCATAGGCAGGAAAATATTCAATATTCTCAGCATCTCTGCACAGTCTGTCAACTGCCAATAGCAATGAAGACTTACTAAGCTGATTTTCTACTGCTCCATCTTTCAGATGCCTAATAGGGCTGACAGTCAGTATTATTTTTGCGCTCGGGTTTATTTTAAAAACCGCTTCAAGGGCAGCAGTCATTCTGTCTATAATTTCATCAACAGGGAGTCTTCGTCTTTTAAAGCACGATGCAGGCTGTTTATGACAATTTGCAACAACTTCCCCACTTTTGGCAAGCTCGTAAATCCAAGCCGTTCCAAGAGTAATAATAATCGTTTTTGACGACGAGAGCAAATTATGTGTACATGCCTGAATATCATCAATATACTCACACGACTTCGGCAGGTCGTCGATAGCCATATCACTATGAAAATCATAAGATTTCCACAGCCCCTCATGCTCAAAAAAATCACTTTTAGGATAAGGTTTAGCTTCCAATGCCCTCAAGATTTGCTTTGATATACTAGCCGGATTGTATGCAATACCCATAGGGTTAACTGCAAAATCGAATTTACCCTCTTTCAGTTTGCTCCCAATATTGTTGGCAAAGCAGGAACCCATAGTTAAGCCTTTGTCTCCATACCGCAATTTTGCATTGAGTTTAGGAACATTCACAGGAGTAGATAGTTGCATCTTCACTTGTTCTCTATTTCAATTTCAACCGGACAATGGTCGGAGCCCATCACAGTATTCAAAATTGACGCAGTCTTCACTTTCGACATAAACGGCTCTGACACAAGGAAATAGTCAATTCTCCAGCCTATGTTCTTAGGTCTCGCTCCTGCTCTGTAGCTCCACCACGAATATTTATCGACGACATCGGGATGGAAATGCCTGAAAGTATCTACAAACCCACCTTGCGTAAACCTGTCCATACCGTCGATTTCCTCCTGCATGTATCCTGCCGACTTATTGTAATTGGCTTTCGGACGGGCGAGGTCTATTTCTTTATGAGCAACATTAAAATCACCACAGACCACAACGGGCTTCTTATCTTCCAAAGATTTAAGATACTTATAAAACGCTAAGTCCCAATCAGTTCTATAAGACAGGCGAGCAAGTTCGCTGCCAGAATTTGGCACATATACGCACACCAAATAGAAGTCCTCGTATTCCGCACACAGCACTCTACCCTCTTGGTCGTGTTCTTCAATGCCAATATCTTGACTTACATTTAGAGGCTTTTTCTTCGATATTATTGCAGTTCCGGAATAGCCTTTTTTCACTGCGGAATTTGAATAGATGTGGTATTCCTCAATGTCTTTCAAAGTTTCAGCCACTTGCTCGTCTTGAGCCTTTGTCTCTTGCAGGCAAAGGATATCTGCATCCATTTTGGAAAAGTCGTCAAAAAAGTTTTTCTGAGCAACAGCCCTTATTCCATTTACATTCCAAGATATTATTTTCATTGTTTATTCTTTCAAGATTTTAATATTTAGATGTTGGTTATCAGACCTTTAACAGCACACATAAGAACCTGCCAAAGACAAACAAACATCATGCGGTAAAGATATAAAAAGTATAGGATTTTCTCGAAAAATTGGCACAATTCAATGGATAATTGTTTAGACATTTAATCGTTTAAGGTTTAATGAATTATATCAATAGCCTCCATCTTTAGATGGGGGGGGGGAGGGGAATATAAACACGGAATGGCTTTAGCCCAAATGATGAGTGGTCGGTGGTCAGTTTTGTATTTAGGAGCGTTAGTTCCGTAATCTTCGTAGCAAGAGGGTATTTACACACTGACCACCGACCACTGTCCACTCTTATCCGAATATTTAGAATCTAGGTATAAAAAAATAAAGCAAAAATAGCTGGCAATTTATCACTATTCTTATCTTTGCTAAAACAAACAACAAAAACGCCTATGTACAATCTTGAACACAAACCCTTAGTTGCCATCTCCGAAGTTGGCGAATTTTCGTTTATCCCCAAAATGATGAACCGCCATGGTCTGATAAGTGGTGCGACGGGTACGGGTAAAACGGTAACACTACAAACTATTGCCGAGACTTTTAGTCAGATGGGAGTGCCTGTTTTTGCTGCTGATATCAAAGGCGACCTTTCGGGGATTTCCAAAGCGGGAGGCAACAAAGAAAGTGTCAACAAACGAGTAGACAAATATAAGCTGAACGATAAAGGCTTTAGCTATCAGGGCTTTCCCACTCAGTTTTGGGATGTTTTCGGCGAGCAAGGGCATCCACTCAGATGCACAGTTTCTGAGATGGGTCCCATGTTGTTGGAGCGTTTGCTCGATTTGAACGACACACAAGGAGCTGTGCTCTCGCTAGTTTTCAAGATTGCCGATGATAATGATTTGCTGCTTATCGACCTTAAAGATTTGCAGAAGATGTTGGAATATGTTGGCAATAATCGCAAAGAGTTTACTACCACATATGGTAATATTTCGGCGGCAAGCATTGGTGCTATCCAACGTAATTTAATACGCTTGGACAGCGAAGGAGCAGAGTTGTTTTTTGGTGAGCCTGAACTAAATATTAACGATTTACTTCAAACTGACCAAGGCAAAGGAATAATCAACATAATTGCTGCCGACAAACTAATGACTTCGCCACGTGTGTACACTTCGCTGTTGTTGTGGCTATTATCGAATTTCTACGAACACTTGCCCGAAGTTGGCGATTTGGACAAACCGAAGTTGGTATTTTTCTTTGACGAAGCACACCTGCTTTTCAACGATATGCCAAAGGTCTTATTGGAAAGAGTGGAGCAAATCGTCCGTTTAATCCGCTCGAAAGGAGTAGGAGTATATTTCATTACTCAAAATCCTGCAGACATACCCGATACGGTATTGGGACAATTGGGCAACAGGGTACAGCATGCTTTGAGGGCATACACCCCCAAAGACCAAAAAGCTGTGAGAGTGGCGGCACAGACTTTCCGCACAAATCCGAAATACGACACCGAAACAGCTATTACAGAATTAGGAACAGGCGAAGCCTTAATATCGTTTCTTGACGAGAAAGGCGCACCATCAGTGGTTGAGAGGGTTTTCGTGCTTCCTCCTCAAAGTCAGATAGGACCTATTACTCCCGAAGAGCGTTCTCAAATTATTAGACGTTCATTGGTCTATGGCATCTATGAAAAAGAAGAAGACCGAGAGTCTGCCTACGAGGTACTGAGCAAAAAACAAAACGAAGTTGCAGAGGAGAAAGCACGAATTGAGCAAGAGAAAGCCGCACAAAAAGCTCTGATAGAGAAGGAGAAAGCCGAAAGAGCAGAGCAGCGTCGGCGTAAGGCAGCAGGCGGCGATGTATTTCAAGACTTATTGTCGCAGATTGGCAAGAGTGCGACACGTCAAATCTCAAGTCAACTAGGCAGGAGCATCACAAGGTCGCTTCTTGGAACTTTTTTTGGCAAGAAATAGGGATAAGTAAAACATTTTCGATACATTTGCTTCACACAAAATAAATATACAGTAATGATCATAGGAGTACCAAAGGAGATTAAGACCAACGAGAATAGAGTAGCTCTAATTCCCGCTGGCGTTGCAGAACTAGTAAAAAACGGGCATAGTGTATATGTACAGAAAAGTGCAGGAGAGCAAAGCGGTTTCATGGATGAAGAATACATCGAAGCTGGAGCTAATATTTTACCAAGCATTGAGGACGTTTATGCTATTGCCGAAATGATTATAAAGGTAAAAGAGCCTATAGAGTCTGAGTATAAGCTAATTAAAGAAGATCAATTACTCTACACCTACTTTCATTTTGCTTCGTGCGAGGAGCTGACACACGCAATGATAAAGCAAAAAGCAGTCTGCCTCGCCTACGAAACAGTCGAGCTGCCCGACCGCAGCCTGCCACTGCTAATTCCAATGTCAGAAGTAGCAGGTAGGATGTCTATACAGGAAGGAGCAAAGTATTTAGAAAAAACCTATGGTGGCAAAGGCGTATTGATGGGCGGAGTGCCGGGTGTACTACCCGCAAAGGTATTGGTATTAGGCGGAGGTATAGTTGGCACAGAAGCAGCAAAGATGGCAGCAGGAATGGGAGCAGATGTAACAATTATGGACATCAACCTAAAACGGATGAGGCACTTGGACGACATAATGCCTAAGAATGTCAAGACCATGATGTCGCACAGCTACAACATACAAAAGATGATAGAAACACATGATCTCATCATAGGCGCAGTGTTGATACCGGGAGCAAAGGCACCCAAGCTGATAACAAGAGATATGCTGAGAAGCATGCAAAATGGGACGGTACTGGTGGATGTAGCAGTTGACCAAGGTGGATGCTTTGAAACGACAAAACCCACAACCCACCAAGACCCTATTTATGAGATTGACAATGTGATACATTATTCGGTAGCAAATATGCCGGGAGCAGTACCACGCACCTCCACCATCGCACTTACCAACGCCACACTGCCTTATGCCATTGAGTTGGCAAACAAAGGTTGGCAAGAGGCTTGCAAGGAGTCGAAACCCTTAAAACTCGGGCTTAATGTGGTAAAAGGGAAAATTGTCTATAAGGAGGTAGCCGAAGCGTTTGGTCTTGAGCATACAGATGTGAATACAATGCTGTGATGTTACGATTTTGCGATAAAAACAGCCAATATTCGATATTAATTTTTATTCCTTCATTGAATAATGGCTGTTACATTTATAATTCACCATTAAATTGATTACACCGTCATAATATCCTCATGTTTTTTAGCTACCATTTCGTCGATAGTCTTCACCATTTGGTCAGTAATTTTTTGTACTTCTGCCTCGGCATCTTTCTCCACATCTTCCGAAAGTCCGTCTTTCACCATAGCTTTGAGAGCTGTGTTGGCATCCTTGCGGGCGTTGCGAATACTCACTTTTGCGTGTTCGCCCTCTGCATTTGCCTGTTTCACAAGGTCTTTGCGTCGTTCTTCGGTAAGAGCAGGCACTGCCACCCTAACCACCTCCCCGTTGTTGCCGGGATTAAAACCAAGATTCGCTTCCATTATTGCTCTTTCAATATCGGGGATGATTTGCTTCTCCCAAGGCTGAATCGCAATAGTGCGGGGGTCGGGAGTCGACACACTCGCCACCTGAGTAAGGGGAGTAGGAGTACCGTAATATTCTACCATTACACCTTCAACCATCGTTGTTGAGGCTTTTCCTGCACGAATATGCGACAATTCATTCTGCAGATGCTCTGTTGCATCTTCCATTTTTTGCTTACAATCAGTAATCACCGGTTTTACATCTTCAAATGTCATTGTATCTTATTTTTATTTTTGAATATTCATTTCCATATCCCAAAATTAGTACATTTCAGTTAAGCAGCAAAACGTCCGTCTCATACTTTATTTTACATAGTCCTTACTGCTCAAAAAATCAAGACTTTTCATAACACTCACAAGAGGCTCAAAATTATAATGCTCCACCTCAACAACAATTTCTTTCACACCTGCTCCCGTAGCGTCCTCAAAAGCTCCTTTAAATATTGCTTCTCCATCGGCACACAGTTCTTTCTCGTTTTTCACGTGATAATATTCAAATCTTCCCGGATATTTTTTGAAATAGTCAGTAGCCACTTTTCCTCCTTTATCAATCCAGTATAAATCCAGCTCGAAAGCCACTTTTGTGGGGTCAGTATTTTCAAGCATATAATCGTATATCACTTTGCCTTCCACTTCCTTAAATTCAGCATCATGATTATGATATCCAAATCTCAGTCCAGCAGCATTGCACATATCTCCCACCTTGTTGTAGTAATCACAATAGGCTTTCAGACCTTCCAAACTTTCGTAAGCCCACTTTCCTTGAGAAGGCTTAACAATATAGGTACATCCTGCTCTCTTGTGAGCATCAATAGCGACTTTCCACTCTTCCAAAGCCTTATCAAGTGAGCCCTCTTCGTTGCTGATATTTGGGCCGTAGTGAGAACCTAAGGCTTTGATACCGTTGTCCTCACATAGTTTTTTAAAATCTTCAGGTAGCATCCCATAAAACTTCCCGTCGCTGTATCCTGCCATTTCCACAAATTTGTATCCCATTTTGCCGAGAGCTTCAATTGTAGTCTTAGGGTCTTTTTGCATATCATCCCTAACTGACCATAGTTGTACTCCGATAAACTTATCGCCATGGTTCACATTTTTAAACTCGGGATTTACACATGAAGAGCTATCGGTAGACTCTACTGTGTTACTATTGTCTTTATTGTTGTTTTTTTTACCATTGCAAGCCACAATAGCGCATATTATCAGCCCTGCAGCCAAAAGATTTAGTAAATTTTTCATGTTTCTATTATTATTAAATTTGTATTCAGCTTATGTTCACACAAAAATAAAACTAAATATTCGGAACTGCAATTCATTAAGCAATAAAGACTCTATTCTCTTTCAAATTGAGTGTATCTATGTACATTCGAGATTATTATCAATATAAGATTTAGCAAAGTTTGGCAGACTAATAATAATTTTCCTACTTTCGCATTGCAGTTTTAAGGTTTAGAAGTTTAAGGTTTAAAGTTTAAGGTTTGAAAAAAGCGAATATAGGATTAATAGGACTCGCCGTAATGGGCGAAAACCTAGTACTAAACATGGAAAGCAAAGGCTACACCGTAGCCGTTTATAATAGAACCGTCGAGAAGGTTGATGATTTTATATCGGGCAGAGGTTCAGGGAAAAACTTTATCGGCACTAAAAGTATCGAAGAGCTTTGCGCATCTTTGGAGCGTCCTCGCAAGGTAATGATGTTGGTAAAGGCAGGGCAGCCTGTCGACGATTTCATAGACAAAATAATACCGCACTTAGAAGAAGGTGATATCATCATCGACGGGGGCAACTCTCTTTATCACGACACTATCCGCAGAACGAGATATGTTGAAAGTAAAGGTCTGCTATATATTGGCACGGGTGTTTCGGGCGGCGAGGAAGGAGCATTGAAAGGACCATCCATTATGCCGGGAGGCAGTAAGGAAGCATGGGCACAGGTAAAAGATATTTTCCGGTCTATATCCGCAAAAGTTGAAGACGGCACGCCGTGTTGTGATTGGGTTGGCAACGACGGGGCAGGTCATTACGTAAAGATGGTACACAACGGTATCGAATACGGAGATATGCAGTTAATCTGCGAGACCTATCATCTGATGCAAGCAGTGGGAGGCATGAGCTACGAGGACATGGCAGCCACGTTCAAGCAGTGGAATAAGGGTGATTTAAACTCCTATCTGATAGAAATAACAGGCGATATATTGTCGTACAAAGACGACGACGGCAGTGCGCTTGTTGGGAATATATTGGATGCAGCAGGACAAAAAGGCACAGGCAAATGGACAAGCGAATCGGCAATGGACTTAGGAGTTCCACTGACCTTGATAAGTGAAGCCGTATATGCCAGGATGCTCTCGTCCGAGAAAGATTTACGGCTAAAAGCCTCCAAAGAATACGGAAATGACACAGTCAGCCTAAACACTGACAAACAAGCATTTATCAAAGACTTAGAGCTAGCACTCTATGGAGCAAAATTGGTCTCGTATGCTCAGGGCTACAGTTTGATGCGCGAGGCTGCTAAGGAATACAATTGGGACTTAAAATATGGCGAAATAGCATTAATGTGGCGAGGCGGCTGTATTATCCGCTCAATATTCTTAGGTGATATTAAAAAGGCCTTTGACAAAAATCCACAATTGGAGCATCTATTGCTTGACCCTTTTTTCAAATCCAAGATAGAAGCATCAATAAGTGCATGGCGCAGAATTTGCCAACAAGCTATTGGTGCAGGAATACCCATTCCTGCGATGAGTTCAGCATTATCATATTTCGATGGTTTCAAATGTGCAAAACTCCCTGCCAATTTACTCCAAGCACAGCGCGACTACTTTGGAGCACATACCTACGAGCGAGTTGACAAAGCTAGAGGAGAGTTTTTCCATACAAATTGGACAGGTCGCGGAGGCGACACAGCATCGACAACTTACAATGCGTAATGAGCAAAGTGAGCGTAGCGTGGCAATCTGTTCGCTTATAGCCTACGGCATATTGCTTGTATTTTTCGCAAAGAAAGTTCTTTTAAAATAGGTATAATATCCGGTGATGGGTAGAGCTGCTCCTATCAGGCATGCAATAAATGTCAGCAGTTTAGAGAGCTGTCCTGCCCATGTCCCGAAGTGAAGCTGAGTAATCCATTTACGAATCAGACTTCGTCTGTCTACATTATCGACGTGATATTTCACATCTGTGATTTCTCCCGTTTTGGCGTCAAACTCATAGGTGTCCGATACTCGGTATCCTGCATTGGGAGGAGCTACTCGTGCCGAGTTGTTGCTAAAACTCACTGTTTTATATTCCACATTGCGAGCATTCAGATTGTCCAAAACTGTTTGCCACAATACATACTGCTGCTTAGGGTCGGTCTTATTCTCTCTCTCTGCTTTTTGATTTCCTTCGGGACGATTAGCATTCTGCTGTTGACCTGCTCGTGGCGAAGCATTTTGTGGCTGATTATTCTGTGGCGGCGGAGCGTGATGCTGCTGTTGCTGCTGAACCGGCACTCCAAAAGCAGCATAAAAAGCGTTGCGATACCATGTGAACGACCATGTCAACCCGGTGAGACAAAGCACCAGCAGAAAAATAACGGAATATGCTCCCCATGCTATATGGAAGCTGTGCCAAAAACGATAAGCTCCTTTTCTGACAGTAGTCTGAAATTTTTTCTTTATGTATTTCCATTTGAGCCTCTTAGGGAAGAATATCACTATGCCCAAAATTAGAATTACGGCAGACACGATTGTGGTTAGCCCCACTATGAATTTTCCCCAAGAAAACTCACCGCGTTTCATCGGGAACATAAGCCAACGGTGCAGGCGCATGGTATTATTGAAGAAATTCAACTCCCCTGGCATAACCTTATCTCTCACCTCGCCAGTGTATGGGTCTACATAGAGCGATGCCCACTTCTGACGTTCGATGGAGAAACGGTAAGTTTCTTTCTCGTTGCCACTAACTCTCACAGAGCTTATTTTGATAGAATCGGGCACACTTGCGACGGCTTTCCCGTATAGCTCTGGCAATGGCAATGGTTCTTGCCCTACTTCGTCCACATAGAATCTATCGTGTTTGAAGACATTCATCAGTTCGTCTTCATAAACCAACAGTGCTCCCGTGAAACTTATCAAGGCAAACACAATCCCAAAAGGCAGTGATAACCAGAGGTGTAATTTTACAAATAATTTCTTCATTCTTTTACTATTCACCGAACACTTAACTATAAATCTCAATAAGCTAATGCATTATTTAAAAGAGTGCAATATTACGCTCTTTGAACACGCCAATCAATACCAATATATTATGTATTACAAGGCGCTGCGCAAGCAGGTTAACATCAACATTATAAGCAAATTATCCAGTCTACATGCATTTGTAGCTTTTTCATCCAAAAAATAATCATGACAAATAATGACAGATATATAAATACAAGCAATATGCCGTATGCTATAGGCTATAAGCGAGCAGCCAATAAACGAACGTCATTGCGAGGAGTCGTCGGCATAACGTACAAACTTATGTCCTCGCTTTTCTAGTTCCTTGTCCAGTTCATTAAGCATGATATTACCCAATAGCGGACTCAGAGGACTTCCTTGTGGCACTCCTGAGATAGTCGGCTCAGTCTTTGAGCCAATTAATACTCCTGAGTTTAGATACTTATGTATCAATGATACCACTCGACCATCTTTAATTGTGCGAGACAATATCTCTATCAGCTTGTACTATAGCATCCTTTTCAATTATCCCGCTGTCGGTAAACGCTCCTGCATAACTTCGGTGTTCTGCACTTATCTTCCGCAGGAAGCTATCATTGGATATTTTCTGTTTGATGCTCAACATTAGGTAATTTTCATTGATACTATTGATGAAGGTTCTGTCCTTCCCAAACCAGCTCGTAGTTCGGTACTATGACTTCTGCTGACTTCTCGTAGTGAACCTTTTGCGAACGTATATCATACTTTTGTTTCAATACGCCTATGAGACCTCCCGAGGTAAGTTAATTTACTTTCTTCCCATGTACCTGCACCATTTACACTGCGCTATCAGTGTGATAATTGGACTTCGCTTTGTTGCGCAAGCTCATCCCAACGCTTGTGCCTGATGATGTTCGTGTTCCTCAGGTCGGGAATTTGCCTTAGGCTGCCTTCAGATTATACCTCACGGTAAGCACCCTTGCCCTTAGCTAGTGGTTGGCTATCACATGCCCCCACAGAGGACTTTCACCTCCTAGTGAATTAACATGCTCGGCACACGCAAACGGGCAGTAACAAATTGCTACTGCCCGTTTATTCTTTATATCGTGCCAACCAAGAGAGGTAAGCACAGTTACTTATCGTCTATCACGATTATTTCTATCATTACGACCGTTCCTGTCTCCCCTGTCGTTGTTGTGTCTGCCTCTATCGTTTCTGTCTCTGCCGTCGTTTCTGCGAGGAGGACGCTCACGTGCAGGGGGTTCAACATAGCCTTCGGGTTTTTCGAGTAATGCTCTTCTGGAAAGTTTCATTTTCCCTGTTTTCTCGTCGATAGCTATGACCTTAACCTTCACGGCATCGCCTTCCTTAAGCACATCGGTAACATTGGCTACACGCTCCCATGCTATTTCCGACACATGAAGCAAGGCTTCTTTGCCGGGAAGTATTTCAACAAATGCACCAAAGTCAACAATCGAAACTACTTTACCGTCGTAGGTTTCGCCTACTTCGGGTACAGTAGTAATAAGACGTATTGTTTCTTTTGCATTTTCGATAGACTCGGAGCCGACCCCAGATATTTCTACTCTTCCGTGGTCGTCAACAGTTTCTATTGTTATAACAGTACCTGTATCCTCTTGGAGTTTTTGAATATTTTTTCCTCCGGGTCCGATAACTGCACCAATAAAGTCTTTAGGGATAGTAATAACTTCGACACGAGGCACATGAGATCTAAAATCGGCATTTGGAGTATCGATAACTTTCATCATCTCGCCTAGTATATGTGCTCTACCTTCTTTTGCCTGCATCAATGCTTCTTTCAGCACATCGTATGACAGTCCGTCAACTTTCATATCCATCTGAGTAGCGGTAATCCCGTTTTCGGTGCCTGTTACTTTAAAGTCCATATCGCCAAGGTGGTCTTCGTCGCCAAGAATATCTGAAAGCACTGCATAGTTCTCGCAGTTATTTTCGGAGATAAGTCCCATGGCAATACCCGACACAGGGCGTTTGATAGTAACACCGGTATCCATTAGCGATAGAGTTCCTGCACAAACCGTCGCCATCGACGATGAGCCGTTAGATTCCAATATGTCTGAGACCACTCTTACAGTGTAGGGATAGCCCGTAGGTATCATTTTTCTCAAGGCTCTGAATGCCAAGTTTCCGTGTCCGATTTCGCGTCTGCTAAGCCCTCTTGGTGTTCTTGCTTCACCGGTACTGAAAGGAGGGAAATTATAATGTAGCATAAATCTCTCTGAGCCTTGTTTAGTAACGCTGTCAATCATTTTCTCGTCGAGTCTGTTTCCAAGAGTAACAGTGGTCAGAGATTGAGTTTCACCACGTGTAAACACTGCCGAGCCATGCGCTCCGGGCAGGTAGTTCACCTCTCCCCATATAGGTCTTATTTCGTTGGTCTTACGACCGTCGAGGCGGATTTTAGTATCCAATACCATTCTCCTGACAGCTTCCTTTTCAATATCATGGTAATACTGTCCGATTAAGAAGGAGTTGATTTCACTTTCTTCCTTACCCTCGCTGTATTTCTCAACAAAGGCATCTTTTATTTCTTTGAAAAGTTGTCCGCGCAGTTTTTTGTCGGCATTATGCTGAGCTGCCGCATCGTAAACCTTTTGATAAGTTTCGTCATGGATTAGCTTTCTCAGTTCTTCGTCATGCTCTTCGTGGCAATACTCACGTTTAACAACACCGAGTTCTCTCATCAATTCCTCCTGAGCAGCGCAATGTTTTTTAATTTCGTCGTGAGCAATTTTGATAGCTTCCAGCATATCCTCTTCGGACACTTCATCCATTTCGCCTTCCACCATCATGATATTTTCGGCAGAAGCTCCGACCATAATATCAATATCAGCTTGAGCAAGGCGTTCTGCGGAAGGATTGATTACAAATTCTCCGTTTATTCTAGCGACTCTCACTTCGGATATCGGGCACTCGAAAGGCACATCCGACACAGCGATGGCAGCCGATGCAGCAAGTCCTGCAAGCGAATCGGCCATAACCTCCTTGTCATAAGAAATAAGAGTAATCATCACCACCGTTTCGGCGTGAAAATCCTTAGGGAAAAGCGGTCTCAGTGCTCTATCTACAAGTCGTGCCACTAGTATTTCGTCGTCGGAAGGTCTTGCTTCGCGTTTCAGGAAACCACCTGGCACACGTCCTGCGGCAGCAAACTTCTCTCTGTAGTCAACCGTCAGTGGCATAAAGTCCACCCCATCGTTGGCTTCCGTAGCCGAAACGACAGTTGCCAAAAGCATGGTACCACCCATCTTTACTACTACCGACCCATCGGCTTGTTTCGCCAGTTTGCCGGTCTCGATGGTAATAGTCCTACCATCATTTAGAGCAATGCTCTTTGTTTTTACATTCATTTTCTTCGTCTTTAATTTTGATGGTGTAGCACCTTCTTCCGCTTATTATCTTCTCAAGTTCAGTTTTGCGATGATAGCACGATAACGCTCAATATCGTTCTTTGCAAGATAGTCTAACAGTCTACGGCGTTTACCAACAAGAGATATAAGCGCACGTCGGGTGCTATAATCTTTCTTGTTTTGTTTAAGGTGTTCTGTAAGATGGCTGATTCTGTAGCTAAACAAAGCTATCTGTCCCTCTGCACTTCCTGTGTCTGCATCTGATTTACCGTAAGTCGCAAAAATTTCTTTCTTTTTTTCTGATGATAAATACATTTCTTCTTTATTAAAAAATTAAACCATGTTCAAGCAGCAACATCACTAAGATTGTAACCACTTGAAATTTAAAAAATACAATTGCGCAAAGATATATATTTATTTTGAATATCCGCTACAATTACCTCAATTTGAAAACAATATTTGAGTATCTAAACGATTTGACTTGTCTTCCCCGTCGTAGGGGATTATTATTTCTTCTTTATTGCTTGACAAATTATATCTTACGAGTCCCTCCTTAGCGTAGAAGTACAGATTACCTGCATTCTTGCATAGATTTGAGACCGCTTGGTGTTCTAATTGGTAGCTTGTAATTACGGGCTTATCCATTGGCGTAACAAACAAGTCATTAGTACTTGTATATCCGTATATGGTATCATTAATATTTACAATTTTCTCTACATTTCCTTTCACCGCCTTTTCCCAAACGAGAGTTCCGTCCTTAGAATCCAAACAATAAAGCCATGATGAGTCTCTATTACCTGCTGTTGCAAAATAAACCTTGTTATTTTCAATAAATATCTTGTCTCTAACACTATAATAGTCATTATTATACACGAACTCCCACACTGCCGTCATCCCATTCGGAGAAATTCCGACAATTTTATTTCCACGGTTGAAAGGTACAATCAGAATTTCTCCGTTCGTAACTGCCTTTCCCAAATTTGTATTAAAGTTGGCTTGGTAAAGGGCTTTGCCTGTCTGAGCATCGAACGAATTTATCAGAGGGTCGTTGTTGATGTAAACCTTCTTATCTAAGAATAGGCAGGGCATATAACTATGCGGCGAAGGCAACTTATAGTTCCATACCAAGTCTCCACTGGAGGCATTGATGGCATATACATTTTGGTTTGTTCGGGAAGTAAGGAACAGCATGTTGTTACTTGGTTGTAACGATTGCGAAGTGAAGTGTAATTTGTCATTATCCATACCAATTTTTGCTTCCCAATACAGGCTTCCGTTTTTTGCATTTATTGCATAAATATCCCCCGTCATGTAGGCAGTGAAGATAACTCCATCATTATAGTAAAACTGATTACTACCATTGCTATGTCTCACAGAATCGGAAGGGGTAAACGACCACTTTTTCTGCATGTCCAAATCATAGCATTCCAAAACTCCGTCATATCTGTTTATCAGTAATACATCTGCACTTCCCTTTTCATAAATCAGATATTCATGGAAGGTATTTTGATACCAATCGTCCTTCGTCAAAGTCCGATTATTGGAGTAGTTTCTTTCATTCGGTTTTTCAGGTGCTACATTCATTGGGTTTTGTCCCTTCGACAAATTCACACAAGCAAGAAACAAAACAATAAAGAATAAATTTTTCATACTTCCATTTTATAACAACAAAAAGAGCCAACAAATTGCAGACTCTTTCTATAATATTTTATATTAAATCTCGCTCATTATTTAACTGAGTCCATATACTGAATAAGGTCGCATACTTTAGCTGAGTATCCCATTTCGTTGTCGTACCAAGACACAACTTTCACAAAATTTGGTGACAAAGAAATACCTGCACCTGCGTCGAAAATAGAAGTACGTGTGTCGCCAACGAAATCGTTAGAAACCACTGCATCCTCAGTATATCCAAGCACGCCTTTTAGTTCGCTACTTTCAGAAGCTGCTTTCATAGCTGCACAAATTTCTTCGTAAGAAGCACCTTTTTCAAGACGGCAAGTAAGGTCAACCACTGAAACGTCGGGAGTAGGAACGCGGAACGCCATACCTGTAAGTTTTCCGTTAAGAGCAGGGATTACTTTACCCACAGCTTTAGCGGCACCTGTAGACGAAGGGATAATGTTTTGTCCTGCACCACGACCACCTCTCCAGTCTTTCATTGAAGGTCCGTCAACAGTTTTTTGAGTAGCTGTTGTAGCGTGTACTGTCGTCATCAAGCCTTCTACGATACCGAATTTGTCGTTAAGCACCTTAGCAATAGGAGCTAAACAGTTGGTAGTACAAGAAGCATTAGACACGAAGTGCATATCTTTAGTGTAGGACTTGTTGTTTACACCCATCACGAACATTGGAGTGTCGTCTTTTGAGGGAGCAGACATTACTACTTTTTTAGCACCTGCATCAAGGTGACCTTGAGCTTTTTCTTTTGTCAAGAATAAACCTGTTGACTCAACAACATAATCAGCACCCACAGCACCCCAATTAATATCGGCAGGGTTTCTTTCGGCTGTAACTCTGATAGCGTTGCCGTTAACAACTAGTTTTCCATCTTTCACCTCAACAGTTCCGTTGAATTTTCCGTGAGTAGAATCGTATTTCAACATATAAGCCATATAGTCAACGTCGATAAGGTCGTTGATAGCTACTACTTGAATTGTACCTTTGGCTACTGCCTGACGAAAAACGAATCTTCCGATACGTCCGAAACCGTTAATTCCTATTTTAATCATGATTTTAATGTATTGTTATTAAATAAATTATATTCTCCCACAAAGAAAACTATTTTATTTGAAAATGTCAATAGCTCCATTGTTAAATTAAAGCTACTTTTTACAGATGTTTTGCAACTTCAATTTCTTCGTATGGTTCGACGATATCTCCAACTTTAATGTCATTGAAGCCATCGATATTCAATCCACACTCAAATCCTTTTGCCACTTCCTTAGCATCATCCTTAAATCGTTTTAGGGAAGCGAGTTTACCGGTGTAAATTACGATTCCGTCTCTGATAATTCTGACTTTTGAATTTCTGTTGACCTTGCCGTCTCTGACGATACAACCTGCAATAGTGCCGACCTTGCTGATTTTGAAGGTCTCCAATATCTCGACAGCTCCTATAATCTGCTCTTTAATTTCGGGTGCTAGCATTCCTTCCATTGCCGATTTAATTTCCTCGATAGCGTCGTAGATAATAGAATAGAGACGGATATCAATCTCCTCTGTTTCAGCCAGTTTCCTAGCTCCTAAGGATGGGCGCACTTGGAAGCCGACCACTATGGCGTTTGACGCCGATGCCAGCATAATATCCGACTCCGAGATCTGCCCTACACCTTTGTGTATTACATTGACTTGTATTTCCTCGGTCGACAGTTTAATCAACGAATCTGACAATGCTTCGGTCGAGCCATCCACATCACCTTTCACGATGATATTAAGTTCTTGGAAGTTTCCGATAGCAATACGTCTTCCTATCTCGTCGAGAGTGATATGTTTCTGAGTTCTAAGACCTTGCTCACGTTGCAGCTGACTGCGTTTTGTTGCTATATTGCGCGCCTCTCTTTCCTCCTCCATCACATTGAAGTTATCGCCTGCTTGTGGAGCACCGTTAAGTCCTAGTATTATTGCAGGCTCAGCAGGTCCTGCTTCCTGAATCCGCTGATTACGTTCATTAAACATTGCTTTAATGTGTCCGAAATACTGACCCGCCAAAATCACATCTCCTTGACGGAGAGTTCCTGATTCTACAAGTATTGTAGACACATATCCGCGACCTTTATCTAGCTCCGATTCGATGATAGCACCGTTAGCCAGAGTATCGGAATTTGCTTTTAAATCAAGAAGTTCTGCCTCTAAGAGTATTTTTTCAAGAAGTTGTTCCACTCCTTGTCCCGACTTTGCCGAAATATCCTGCGACTGATACTTACCACCCCAGTCTTCAACGAGGAAATTCATACTAGCCAGGTTCTCTTTTATTTTTTCGGGATTTGCTCCGGGTTTATCAATCTTGTTGATTGCAAAAATAATAGGCACTCCCGCAGCTTGTGCATGGTTTATTGCCTCACGAGTTTGTGGCATAACGCTGTCGTCGGCAGCAACAATAATAATTGCTATATCTGTTACTTGCGCACCTCTTGCACGCATCGCCGTAAATGCCTCATGACCGGGAGTATCAAGGAAAGTTATCTTACGTCCGTCAGAAATTTCCACGTGATATGCCCCGATATGCTGGGTGATACCTCCCGCTTCGCCGGCAATAACATTAGCACTTCGGATATAATCGAGCAAGGAGGTTTTACCGTGGTCTACGTGTCCCATCACTGTTACAATCGGTGGACGAGACTGCAATTTTGACTCGTCAACTTCTTCTTCACCGGCACTGATAGACTCCTGAATATCGACACTTACAAACTCTACCTCAAAGCCAAATTCATCGGCAACAACAGAAATTGTCTCTGCATCCAAACGCTGATTGATGGACACGAACAATCCCAAGCTCATGCAAGCAGAAATTACGTCGGTCACTCCAACATCCATCATGCTTGCTATCTCACTTACCGACACAAACTCTGTAACCTTTAGCACCTTCTGCTCTAATGCGCTACTTTCAGCTTCTGCCATCATGCGCTCGGTGTTAGCCTGCCGCTTTTCTCTCCTATATTTTGCACCCTTGCCCGATTTCGTTCCTTTAGAAGTCAATCTTGCTAGGGTTTCCTTCATTTGCTTTTCTACGTCCTCCTCAGCTATTTCTTTCTTAATCAGAGGCTTTCTGCGTTTTTTATTATTTGCATTCTTCTGATTATTCTTATTGTGCTGTTGTTTTTTGTCTTGTTGTTGTTGTTGTTGTTTGGACTTATCAAAGTTCTTCTCAGCAGTTGGGTCTACTCTTTGCTTGTCTATTCGTTTCCGTTTTTTCTTCTCTCGCTCTTTCGTCTGCGCCGCTCGCTCTGCCGCTTTTTCTTCTTTGGTCTTGCGTTGAGGGCGTGTGCGTTGGTCGATATTTGCCAAATCAATTTTTCCTACAACCTTCACCTCTTCCACTTTTGGAACGTTTGTTTCCACATGTTCGGGCGCATTATTATCAATTGGTTTCGGCTTTTCTTCTGGGGGAGTCTTCACAAGAGGTTTTTCTTCCTTCTTCACTTCTTTTTTTACGGGAGAGTGCTTTTCAAGGTTTTCTTGTTTGGGCTTTTCTTCTATTTCCTTAGGTTTCGGCTTGGGTTTGTCAATATCAATTTTGCCGACAACTTTCAGCTTAGCCTTAGGAGTCTCAGTTTTCAAGAGTTCTTCTTCCTTCGGCATCTGTACCTCAGGCTTCTCTTCTAAGGACAAAGACTCTTTCTTAGAGCCGACATGTACCTTTTTCGACTCTTCCTTGAGGTCTAGGTCTTTCTTAAACTCATCTTCAAGAAGCCTGCATGCCTCCTCAGGTATTTTAGCGTTGGGGTTCGACCCTAAATCGTAGCCATTTTTCTTTAAAAACTCTACTATTGTAGTTCTCCCAACATTCAGAACCCTCGCAATCTTACTTAATCGAATTCCGCTATTTTCTGTCCCCATATTCTACTTTTTTCTTTCTTCTGCTTTATAATGCCAAGTTATTCTACTCAAACTCTGCTTTTAATATATCAACCACTTCTTCGATGGTTTCTTCTTCAAGGTCAGTACGCTTAACCAAATCTTTGATATCTATGTTCAACACATCCATTGCCGTATCACATCCAATAGACTTCAATGTATCGATTACCCATTGGTCTATTTCGTCTGTAAACTCTTCAAGTCTGACATCTTCTGTTGCATTTTCGTCTACTTCTCTGTAAACATCTATCTCACAGCCCACCAGCTGACTTGCGAGTCGTATGTTCAATCCGCCTTTCCCGATAGCCAAGGACACCTCCTCAGGCTTCAAGAACACTTCGCACCTTGTGATTTCGTCCTCGTCTTCTACAAATTTAATATTGTTGATTTTTGCAGGACTCAATGCACGCTTTACAAACAATTCTTGATTGGCAGTATAATTTATAACATCGATATTTTCATTTTTCAACTCTCTGACTATTCCGTGTATTCTTGCACCTTTCATGCCGACACAAGCACCAACGGGGTCAACTCTCTCATCGTAGGATTCGACAGCCACTTTCGCTCTTTCGCCTGGGGCTCTAACCACCTTTTTTATTATTATCAAGCCGTCGAAAATCTCAGGGACTTCAAGTTCAAAGAGCCTTTCTAGGAAAACGGGTGAAGTGCGTGAAAGAATTACAACTGGGTTGTTATTTCTCATTTCCACTTTGTAAACAACTGCCCTCAAGGAATCGCCTTTTCTAAAAAAATCTGAGGGTATTTGCTCATTCTTAGGCAGTATCAACTCATTGCCGTCGTCGTCTATCAGCAAAATCTCACGTTTCCACACCTGATATACTTCTGCCGTAATAATTTCCCCTATCCTATCCTTGTACTTAGAATACAGGTTATCTTTTTCAAACTCGATAATTTTCCCCACGAGATTCTGACGTAAGTTCAACACTGCCCTGCGCCCGAAGTCTGCAATCTTCACCTCATCGCTGACTTCCTCACCTATCTCGTAGTCGTCGTCAATTTTCTTAGCATCGCTAAGTGCTATTTCACTTGCCGGGTCTTCCAGCTCGTCGTCGGCAACAACAGTTCGGTTTCGCCATATTTCAAAGTCGCCTTTATCGGCATTTATTATTATATCGAAATCTGTATCTTCCCCGTATTTTTTTTTGAGCATTCCTCTGAAAACATCCTCAAGGACACTCATCATGGTAGCCCTGTCAATATTCTTAAGCTCCTTAAACTCAGAAAATGATTCCAACAAATTAATCTCGTCCATCGCCATCATTTTTGTAACTAAAAGCAAAGTTTTGTTGACTTTACGTCTTCTAGTTTTATAATTATTATTTCTGTTTCTTTATTCTGTTTTTTCTTGAATGCTGCTGTTTTTTCTATGATAATCTCACCATTATCAATACTTTTAAGCACTCCCTCTGTCGTTTCGTTATCAAGATTTATCACCTTAACTTTCCTGCCGATGTTTTTCTTATACTGTTCTTCAACTTTGAAAGGCTTATCGAGACCCGCCGACGACACTTGCAGGCTGTAATCTTGCTCATCTCTGTCGAAAGTTTTTGTAATATGCCTACTCAATGCCTGACAATCAGCCACGTTCACTCCGTCGAAAGAGTCAATATAAACTGATATATTGTCTCCTGCTTTAATAGCAAGATCCACAAGGAAATAACCTTCTGGGAGCCACTCTCTAACAGTATTTTCTAAGTCTGACTTTATCATTTCTAATAACGAAAAAGGGGGAACAACCGCCCCCCACCTACTTCCTGAGCGCAAAGATAATACATTTCAATACAATACGCAAATATTTTTGACAGTAGAGATAGAAGATTTTCAGGCATCAACGACACTCCTTCAGAGACGCACGACATATTCTACCTATCCCCTACGGGGAATGTTTATATTTTTTCGCCTACATCTTTTCTATTAAGCTCTAAGTCTTACGGACTAAACCTTAAATCTGCATTTTCTGTATTAAAAGGCTGAAAGCCTTGCATCTGATAGCGTAGGGCTTCGCCCTACGAAAAGATAATTCTTTGTATATCAAGCACTAAAAGCGCGAAAGCCATTACTCGGATGCTCATTTTTTTTTTAGATATTTGGGGTTTCGGATCTTCGGACTGACAGCCGGGCAGAAAATGTTCTGCCCTTACATTATGTCCATCATCTGTCGTCATTGCGAGCGTTAGCGTGGCAATCTGTTCTTTGTTGGTAGAGATTGCTTCGTCGCAAGCTCCTCGCAATGACGTTCGTTTATCCAGCGGCATCGTTTACCATTAAATTGCTTATAGCCTATAGCCTAAAGCCTACGGCATACAGCATTTTAAACCTTAAACGATTAAACCTGCATCTATATCAGGGCTAACACCCCTATTATTTTTTTATCTATCTCTTTGCTACGAAGATATCGGGACTATGTCCCTAAAAACATTTCGTATTCCATCGTAACATCACAGCATTGTAGTATCGTAGTATCAATTAACAGCCACCACCTCCCCCTCTGGGTACTCCTCCTTCACAGGAGGAGAGTTTTTAAATCTCCTCCTTTTCCAGTATCTTCATTGTGCTATTATCTTGGCAAGACTATATCCTCCCCAAACAGCAAAAAGTCCCACGACCACACTAGCAGATATGTATAAAACGAGAGTCCAATAATTCCCTGCCTCAAATAGCTTAATGCTTTCCAAAGAGAAAGTCGAGAATGTTGTATATCCTCCACAGAAACCGATAATCAACAAAAAACGGAGTTCATTATTAAGAATACCGTAACAAGCCGACAAGCTGACTAAAATACCAATAATGAAGCTGCCGATAATATTAACGGCAAAAGTACCCAAAGGAAATGCGTAAGAAAAAGATTTCATAAACCACAAAGAAGTCAGGTAGCGCAGGACACTTCCTACTCCTCCCCCCAAAGCCACTAAGCTTAATTGTTTTATCATTTTATTCCTGTTAATTATTTGATTTACAATGATTAGCTCTGCGAATTAACTTTTGACAGATTAAGCCTTCCCAAGCACTCCAACTTGTCTGATGCCGCCATACCGTTTGGATTACAGCCAAGTTTTTCTTCGGGTATCTCTATCCCCAAGTTTTGATAATGCTGCACCCAGCCCTGCAAAAACTCTCCCGTCTTGGGGTCTTTAAAGGTCATTGGATTTAACTCAAACACGGAGTCTTTTTCAAATGCTTTATAAATAAACTCCGAGCAATAGTGGGAAGAATCCGACAGCACATAGCTGAAATTGTAGGGTTTGCCAAGCATGCCTTCTGCTTTGATAACAGCATCAGGAATAGTATTCTGCCATTTTTTTTTCAGACGATACAACACCGTTTGTACAGTCTTTCCTTTAGGATTTAAAAAATCATTTAGTGAGACCTCGCAAGTTCCACCCTCAATGCTTGCATGCAGAACAACAACACTGCCATCATCCTTCACTTTTGCTATTCCCACATGCGAGTAGTGTGTCGCCGAGTCGGTTTGTGTTACTTTGTCTATTGCCTGCGACAGCGATGACGAGCCTGCCGCCTGAAACAGTAAATCCCCCGTTTTCAGCTTTTGCGTTTCAGACTGAGCATTGCATGACAAACAAATTAGACTCCAGACCATAATTATAAGTTGAGTAGGTTTCATGCGTTTGCAATTCATAATCATCAGATTTTCAAATAATTGCAAGGACTGCTTCCTCGCGAGTTCCTCCATACAACGATTTTTTTTCTATGACAGCAGTTTCTTGAAGGAAGGAAAAGAGTGAGGCTTTTGACTTGAGCATTAAATGATACAAGATTAAAAAGTAAATCTAAGTTGAATGAACAAGGATATTACAAAGGCTTTGAGATCTTCTCGGCAGTATTGATAAATGTTTCAACCATGCGCTCCCATGAAAATCTTTTTTTCTCTTCCACAACATTTTTCTCGAAGGCTTCTTTTTTACTACCATCATAGAAATCTACGATGGCATCAGCAATTTCTTCGGGATTGGGTTCAGTGACATATCCCACAACTTTATCGGGAATTATTTCAGCCAAACCTCCGACATTCGTTACCAACATGGGCTTTTCGAAGTGATAACCAACCTGTGTTACACCACTTTGTGTTGCGCTTTTGTAGGGTTGGACAACCATATCGCATGCTCCAAAATAGAGGGTAACATCTTTTTCGGGAATAAACTCGTTGTGTAGTATAATGTCATCGCCAACATCTAATTTTTCTATCAACTCCATGTATGGTTCGGGTTTTGCATAATATTCTCCTGCAACGATGAGCTTTACTGGCAGTTTCCTGACTCTTTCGTCTGCCATTGCTTTAATTATTAAGTCAAACCCTTTATATTCTCTGATAATTCCAAAGAACAGTAGGTAGTTTGTATCTTGTTGAAGTTCTAATGACTTTTTTGCATTGGGCATAGATGTTTTTTCGCCATAGTTATCGAAGAGTGGGTGAGGGCACAGTGCTTGTGGGAGCTTTGCTTTAAATGTTTTAGCGTCGTCAAGAACAGATTGAGACATAGCTACGATTCCATCGATACTATTCATGAAGTATTGGGTGAGAGTTTTGTCGCCAATCCGTTTTTCGTGAGGAACGATATTGTCAGCCAGGCAAATAACTTTTGTGTGTTTGTTTGAACGAGCCACTCTGCATACTCTTCCTAGCGAAGGAGCCATAAAAGGAAGCCAGTAGCGGACAATCAGAATATCGGGTCTTTCTTTTTTTATACATCTGCCGGCACGCTCCCAACTGAGAGGATTGATAGAATTAATAGACCTTTTGATGGTGATATCTTCTGGTTCTGAACCATCAACATATTGCGACTTCCCTGGAAATAAGATGTCGGGATATTGTAGAGTAAATGTATATATAGTTACTTCATGTCCATCTACTTGCAATTCTTTTGCCAGCCTCTCATTATAAGATGCAATTCCCCCTCTGTACGGATATGCTGGTCCAACAATAGCTATCTTCATGTTTCACGATCTTCAGTTCATTTTACAAAGGTAGCATATTTTAGTTAATAATGTTGCATGGTAAGTCGTCCGTAGATAATATCTACATCCTCACCCTTATGGAAATCGCTTTCTGCTTCGTACTCCTCAGCCTTTATCAACACGGTGCTATCCGATTCCCATACTGCTTCCATCGGCAAAAGAGTATGGTCAGACCATCCTCCCCACAAAGGTTTAAGCTCTCTGTCGCTTAAGGCATAAAATTTTATTGTTCCCAACGCGACGTTATCGGCATCCGTACGACAGGTCACTATAAGTTGATTATTATCAGACACGTGAGGAAAGTCGAAGAAACACAAGACTTCTCCATTAGATATTAAAATCAAGTCGAAACCGAAGCCTCCTGAATGCATAAAACTCACCACATGAGCATCCAAAGACTTATAATGTCCCTCATGCTCATAATCCTCAAATTCATGTCCGTGTTCATCATGAGGTTTCACCTTATACGATATATGTCCGACATCGGTAGGTATCGACAGAACGTCGTCTTCTATCTCAATAATGGCACTTGTATCCAAGGCGTTAGTACTGCGTGATTTGGCATGCAAATATACTATTGAATCAACATTTTCCCAATAATCTTCGAGAAAGAATGCTGAGTCCGTATAGTAGTCGTATGGCACACTTCCTAAACAAACTATTTTCTTATCCATCGACAACAATTCTTCGACAGCTTTACTACCCTTCTTGTTAGCTTCCTGCCTCGCAATCATTCTCTCTTCCGAACATCCACTCACAGTCAGTAGAATGGATATACATAGTATAGCACACACACACTTCATAACTGTTGCGTTTTAAAATTTAAGCAGGCAAGAAGTTCGATATTCCTCATCTTTCTTCTCTATCCCCAAAAAGAACCTCTCGCCTGCCAAATATATATCATTATATCGCAAATATGATACATTTTGTTCATCAATATAATCTAAGACGGCGACACAAAAATCTAATACAACAAATTGAAAATCAACCACAAAGAGTCAAATTTGACAAACAAAAGTAAGATTTAACACAGTGCCGTTAAAGTGTGATAAGTAAGACCCTATATATAACATTTTTTTCTCAATTAAACACGCCTGTATTGTCTCTCACCCAATTATCGTATTCAGTTTTTAATTGTTGAAGTATATCGGGATTGGCTTCCGCGAGGTTATGTCTTTCGCTGGGGTCGGCATCCAAATCGAAGAGTTTTATGCTTGCATCGTTTGAGATTGGTTTTATATACAAATGGCTAGGTTCGCCTTTTCCCCACGACTCATTAGTGTTTGTGAGCTTCCATTTTCCTTTGCGCACCGCCCATTTATTATGCCACCTCCAAACCAGCAGTCTGTTATTATTGGGCTGTAAAAGACTCCTTCCATCCAATGTCGGATCCTTTAGTTCTATGCCTGCAGCTTCGGCAATTGTTGGTAGAATGTCGCATGCGGAGACATATTTGTTTTCAACTTTTCCTGCTTGGGCTTTTCCTGTCCACCGCAACAGCATCGGCACACGTATGCCGCCTTCCCACAGCGAATACTTACCTGCCGATAGAGGAGCATTATTAGCTCCCGTAATTGGCGAGCCACCGTTATCGGAGATAAAGACAATCACAGTATTTTCGTCCAAGCCCTTGTTTTTCATAGCGTCTAGGAGCTTTCCTATATTGTCGTCCAAGCTATTCAGGTTTGCAAGATAGAACTTGCGCATATTTTCGCTGCTTATAGCACCTATGCGAGTGTACTTCTCGTAATACGCCGAATATGAGCCGGGCTTTAGCTTCCCAAAGGTCTCCATACTGTCTGCTTCATAATTGTGTATTGGAGCAACTTCGTATTTGTCTAAATATTTTTGCGGCACTTCATGGATAATATGGTGAACTGCGTTGTAGCTGAGTGTCAGAAAGAAAGGTTTGTCTCTTCTTTCGTCCATATACTTTATGGCTTCGTCGGTGAATATATCGGTCAGATATTCCTCGTCGGGATAGCTTTTGTAGCTTTTATCATACATCAATGGACCTAGATGTGCGCTAGTGCCGTTTGGGTCGGGGGTGCGTTCGGCAGCCTCTTTGGAGGTCAGCCAATAGTCGTGAGCATGGGCACTAAAGCCTAAGAAATGCTCATATCCGTGATTTAAAGGATATTCCCTCACATCGAACTTGAAGTACTTACCACCGAAATCGGATTTTCCTATTCTTGCGGTAGCATATCCCGCATCCTTAAGATACTCGGCTATTGTCTTTACACTGTCGGGCAATCCGGGATTCCACGATGCTTTGTCGTCCCAACGGAATTGATATTTTCCCGTGTTCAACCCGGCTCTCGATGGGCTACACACTGGAGCGGTAGTATAAGCCTGTGTGAATGTTATTCCTGCATCGGCAATGCGCTGAATATTGGGGGTAGAAATATTAGGGCTATGATTTTCAAAAGGTGAGAAATCAGCATATCCTAAATCATCGACCACAATAAGCAGAATATTCGGTTTTTGGTTTTCTTGGGTTTTATCATTGCCACAAGCCACTAACAATAGGGCTATTAGCAAAGACAGAGTGTTTATGAGCTTCTTCATTTGTCAGGCTTAAGTTTATAACTTCATTTGACCTCAAAGATATAAAGACTGACTGATATTAGCAATAATAGACCCTCGAAAACATGTATTTACTAATGGAAATCACCTGCTATAAAAAGTAAAACACATAGATTACCCTTGTAAAACTAAAAACAAACAGCGCCGTAAACCTTTATTACTTAGAGGAGCAAGACAAGTTGGCAAGACCTGGCTCATTGAAAAATTAGCCAATGATGAATTTGACAATCTGCTTAAAATAGATTTTGAGGAAACTCCCGAGCTTTCAACTATGTTTGATGCTGATCTTAATCCGCAAAGAATTTGCACTGAATTAGAGCTCAGAACTGGAGTTGATATTATAGTGGGTAAAACTCTGTTGTTTATTGATGGGATACAAGCATGTCCCAAAGCGATTATGTCTTTGAGGTATTTTTATGAGAAGATGCCGGATCTCCATGTTGTGGCTGCCGGTTCGCTATTAGAATTTGCGCTAGGTAAGATTTCTTTTCCTGTGGGACGTATTCAATCTTTGGAAGTCCATCCGATGACCTTTTCGGAATTTCTTCGTGCAATAGAAAACGAGAAAGCGGCTGAGCTATGCACCAGACAAGTTTGTGAAGTATCTGAGGCTATACATAAATACCTAATGGAACAACTTCGTATATATTGGCTAGTTGGAGGTATGCCCGAATGTGTTAGAGAATATGTGGAAACTAAATCTATAAAGCAAGCAACAGAAGTTCAGCAAGAAATATGCGAGACATACCAAATGGACTTCGGAAAATATAAGCCTTCGATAGATACAAGCTGCCTAGCTTCGGTATTTACAGGAGTAGCTGCCGGTGTGGGGCAACAAATAAAATATACAGGATTGGCAAAGGACTACACAATCCCCACAATCAAGAAAGCTTACTCAGGATTAGAGTTAGCAAGAATTTCAAGGAGAGTGAAATCTGTAAGTTCTCTCGGACTCCCGATGGCAGCTCATGCATCCGACAAAAAGTTTAAAGCCCTTTTTTTAGATATCGGCTTGATGAACCACACTATGGGCATAGATTACAACGAAGCATTGAACCATGAAAATCTATTATCTATATACAGAGGTCAGCTTGCCGAGCAATATGTAGGGCAAACATTAGCAGCAACAACTAACAAACAGCTATACTATTGGTCGAGAGATGCCAAAAGCAGCAATGCCGAGATAGATTATCTTATTCAGCAAGGAAATGATTTCATTCCAATAGAAGTAAAAGATGGTTCTTCTGGAAAACTCCGAAGTCTGCATATGTATAGGGAAACATATAAGCCAAAGCTTTCGATAGTGTTTCATTCGGGGATGAAAAACGAATTGAAAGACGAAGGTATATTGTTTTTACCACTTTATTTTGTGGAGAGCCTGATAAACAGCGGATGTTAGATATTGGATTTTAGACCACCGGCCACTAATATCAGTTGTTTGCTTACAGCTACTCCTTCTTCCTATTGAGAGCAAAATTAAAAGTCGAGTAATTACTTCCCACCAAGCTTTGTATAGTTTCTCTGTCAACGAAATCGTTCAGGGCATCACGTATTGGGGAATAGCTTTCGTGCAGTGGGCAGGGGCTGTCTTCATCGCACTGTGTTAATCCAAAGGCACATCCGCAGAAAATAGCATCTCCTTCGATTGCAACGACAACCTCTCTCAAGGACAATGCTTTCTTTTTCGGGTTTATGGAGTACCCACCGTTCTTACCTTTTGTCGATTTGAGAAACCCTTGTTGCACCAATCGCTGCAATACTTTAGCCATAAAGTGCTTTGGAGTCTCTATCTCGTCGGCAATTTCAGTAATACCGGGTTTGTATCCATTTTGATTCTGCACTTGAATGTAGACCAAACCTCGCAGGGCGTATTCTGTTTTTTTCTTAAACACGTAATATTGGCTTTTATAAATACAAAGTAAGTAAAAAAAATAATAGATTAATAGACCTGTTTGTCCATTATAAAAATATATTCTTATATTTGCGTGTATATTACAAATAAAATAAAGATATGAACAATACAAGTTTTGGTCAATTGCAGGTAGGTGAAATCGTTGCTAACGACTTTCGTACCTCTCGTGTTTTTAAGGACTTAGGTATCGATTTTTGCTGTGGTGGCAAGGTGTCGGTGGAGTCTGTTTGTCAAGGTTTAGGCATAAATATGTCAGAATTGGAGCAAAAAATTGAAGCCATAAAATCGACAGAAGCGAAGCATCAGCATAATTACAATGAATGGGAACTTTCATTTTTGGCAGATTATATTGTAAATATGCATCACAGTTATGTAAATTCTACACTGCCTGAATTGGTATTCTACACCAACAAGATAGCCGAAGTACATGGAGACAATCATCCTGAGCTTCTTGAGGTTGCACAATTGACAAACGAAGTTAACCGCGAGCTACTTCAACATTTAAAACAGGAAGAGGAGGTTCTTTTTCCTGCAATAAAATCACAACTTTCAAATCCAAGCGCACAGACTGCGGATACGATAAAAAACGAGATTACCCGCATGCTGGGGGAGCATGATTTTGCCGGTAGCACCTTTGAGAGAATCGACAAGCTGACAAGTGGCTACAAAGTACCCGAAGACGCATGCAACACATATCGTGTGGCGTTAGGAACCTTAAAAGAATTTGAAGACGATTTGCATACACACGTGCATCTCGAAAACAATATATTGTTTCCTAAATCACTCGAATTATAAACTCATAAAATTCTAAACAAATGAACACGAAGAAATTATGGCTAGGATTTATTGCCGTGATGGTAATATCCTTTGGTGTTTTGCTGTATTACGGTGGAGAAATCTATCGTCAGGCACCACCTATTCCCGACAAAGTTGTAACTGAAGACGGCACCGTATTGTTCACCGGTCAAGACATTAAAGACGGGCAAAACGTATGGCAGTCTTTAGGAGGCCAAGAAGTAGGTTCAATCTGGGGACACGGGGCCTATCAAGCACCCGACTGGAGTGCTGATTGGTTGCACCGTGAGGCCTCATTTATGGTGAACGAGTTGGCTAAAGAATCGGAAGGTCAGGCATTTGACCAACTTCCAAAAGACAAACAAGCCGGTTTGGAAGCCAAGTTGCAGGGTTTGATACGCAAAAACACCTACGACCCGAGTAGCAAGACCCTGACAGTATCGGCATTGCGTGCTAAGGCAATAGAAAGCAACAGCAAGCACTACGGAGGATTATTTACCGACGATGCTACTTTGCAAAATTTGCGTGAGGCTTATGCTGTTCCTACAAATGCACTAAAAGACCCTGAGAGAGTTCGACTGTTGAACAGTTTTTTCTTTTGGGCATCGTGGACCTGCGTAACCGAGCGACCTGGAGAGACTATTACTTACACCAACAACTGGCCTGCCGACGACTTGGTAGCCAACAGCCCTACAAGCTCAATGCACCTATGGACGGGGTTCAGTATAATCCTGCTAGTGGCAGGTATCGGTTTAATGACCTTGTAATATGCACGTAAGCGCAAAGAGATTCACGAGACACCGGGAATATTTTCGTTAAAGAATGAAAATCAGACACCCTCGCAAAAGGCTACTCTCAAGTATTTTTGGATTGTATCAGCATTGTTGCTGGTTCAGGTTCTATTGGGTATTCTAACAGCTCACTACAGCGTTGAGGGTCAAGACCTCTATGGTTTTCCTCTTTCTGAATGGCTACCCTATTCAGTAACTCGAACATGGCATATACAGATTGCTATTTTCTGGATTGCGACCTCATGGTTGGCAACGGGATTATATTACGCTCCTGCACTATCTGGAGTAGAACCGAAGTTCCAACGGTTGGGAGTCAATTTCTTATTTATAGCCCTCCTTATTATAGTAGTTGGCTCATTAGCAGGACAATGGATGGGAGTAATGCAAAAACTTGGATTAGTAGAGAACTTCTGGTTTGGACATCAGGGCTACGAGTATGGTGACTTAGGACGTTTTTGGCAGTTGTTCTTATTTGTGGGCTTAGTCATCTGGCTATTGCTGATGGGCAGAGCAATTTATCCTGCCATCAAGCAAAAATCTGAGAACCGCAATCTTTTAATATTATTCCTGATATCTTCGGTTGCCATTGCGGCATTCTACGGAGCAGGTTTAATGTGGGGTCGTCAGAC
>JBKEAJ010000102.1:0-12226 GCA_047972135.1 Bacteroidales bacterium
AGACAGGGAATCAGGGAATTAGTGCCTATCAAACGCAGGTTTATCTAGCAACTTCAAATTATCCTTATGGCGGAAGTCTGAGTAGTGGTTTCTCTGAGGTTTCATGGCGCGGTGCTCTTAATCCTGATTTAAAGTGGGAAACGACAGACCAATATAATGCAGGGGTTGATATGACTATTCTTCATAGCCGCATTAACTTAACGATTGATTATTACTATAAAAAGACAAATGACCTATTGCAGCAAGTTAGTATCCCTTCCAGCACTGGCTTTACAAGCCAATGGACTAACTCGGGCTGGGTGACAAACGAAGGTTGGGAGTTCTCGGCAAAAGTTTATGCGATATCGAAGCCCAATTTCAAATGGGATGTTGACGGAAATCTCTCGTTTAATGTAAATAAAATAGGAGGTCTCGATGGAGACCAATTTGGACCAGAGCTTTGGTATGGCATAGACCAGTTTTTTATTCAGAGAAATGGTCTGCCAATAGGAGCAATGTTTGGTTATGTAGAAGATGGATTATATGATAATGAAGCCGAAGTTATGGCAGACCCGATAAATGCATCTGTCACTAATCCCTCGGCTCTAGTGAGTGAAATAAAATATAGAGATATTAATGGTGACGGAGCCATCACGGCTGATGACAGGACTGTAATTGGAGATGCAAATCCCGATTATGTTTTTGGCTTAACAAATAGTTTTACCTATAAAAAAATTTCTCTCAGCTTCTTTCTGCAAGGAGTTATGGGTAACGATATTTTCAATGGTAACCTGACTGATGTAGTGATGGGAAACATAGGAAATATTCCTGTCGATGCATATAATTCTAGGTGGGTATCTGGAGCAGACAATACGGATGCTCTGTGGCCAAAGGCAATTAGGTCATATAATAGGAATATGTTAATATCAGACAGATACATAGAGGATGGTAGCTATTTAAGGCTTAAAAATATAAATCTAGGTTACCGAATTAATCCAAGATGGAGCGGTATTGACAATATCTATGTGTATGGGAGTGCTACGAATTTGTTTACCATAACAAATTATAGCTGGTTTGATCCAGATGTAAATGCATTTGCAGGCGACGCATCAAGAAAAGGTGTAGATATTTATTCTTATCCGTCGAGCATGACATTCTCTATAGGATTTAAGGTTGAATTTTAAAAGTGGAAGAAGACATGAAAAGTAAAAAAATAAATATAGCACAGTTTAGGTACATCGCACTATTCGTGATATTTACGCTATTTTCTTGTGAAAGCATGATAGAGGAGCAAAAGTACGATTTTATACAAGATAGTGACATTGAAGATTCAGATGCTGGTGCAGATCAGTGGGTGACTGGGGTTTATAGCAAGTTGTCAGATGACATGTTCAGGTATGATATGTTCCCGAGTGTATTAGAATTTGACTGCGATTATATGAGTGGTCCAGATTGGTCTTTTGGTACATTTGGGGCAGGAAACTTTCAGGGTTCTGAACACACCCAAACAATGTGGGAAGGGTTCTATAATCTAATACACAGAGCAAGCTATGCTCTCGAGAACATTGAGAAGATGAGTAATCTTAGTGAAGCCCACAAAGCAAACGTTATGGGCGAACTTTATTTTCTTAAAGGATACTCCTATTTTATGCTTGTTAGAGCTTTTGGTGAAATTCCCATCAGGAGGCACTCGGTAAATTTGGGTCTTGAAAATGAAAATCAGCCAAAGCAAGCTATTCCTGATGTATATGCACATATAATTGAGTTGTTGAGCTACGCTCAAGATAATATGTATAAAAATACAGATGAGGCATTTGTTGAGGGACATGCTTCTGCAGGGGCAGCAGCAGCCTTTCTGGCAAAGACTTACCTGACAATAGCATCAGCATCTTTAGCTCCTACAGAAGTGAGGGTTAAAGGTGGAAAGCCTTTCTCTTGGGACAACGAAGGTAATTTAGTTTTTGATAACTACACGGTTCAGACATTTGTTAAAGAGCAAGTAGCTGGTTATGAGAGTTTTAATTCTAAAGAATATTTCAAGCTTGCAATGGACAAAGCAAAGCAGGTGATTGATGGAGCATATGGCACTTATGCCTTGCTTCCTTTCTCAGATATATGGACTCAGGCATCTAAAAACAAGGTAGAGCATATTTGGAGTTTGCAGACTTTATCAGGGAGTGAGAAGTATGGTACGCAATTCTCTCAGTCATATTGTGGAACTTTTGATGGCAATGATGTTATTATTAACGGTAAATGGTGGGGGCTTAGAGATCACTGGTATAGGCTTTTTGAGAGTAAGGATCTTAGGATTAAAGAAGGAGTGATGCATCGCTGGGTTAAGCAAGGATACCATACTCCTAGTTGGAATGGGGGGGCAGTGTATCCTAGCTATGGTGAATGGTGGGAAAAATCACAAAATGGTGAAGCCCCTTATGATGATGGACGTACATATGTTAATGACAAAGGAAGCGAGTACTTGGCATTCTTGACCAAATATGCTGATGTAACAGACAATACAATAGCAAGGCAAGATGCGAATTGGCCTTTTATGAGGTTTGCTGATGTATTGCTGATATATGCAGAAGCAGCTAACGAGTACAACGGAGCACCTTCGCAAGAAGCCTTGGATGCTCTTAACAAAGTAAGGGAGCGTAGTGAGGCAACAGACAAAGTACTTAGTGGTAATGGTAGCATAGGAGACCTTGTAAGTTTCCGTTCAGCAGTATTGGAGGAACGAGCCATGGAGTTAGCACTAGAGGGCGATAGACGTTGGGATTTAATACGCTGGGGTATTTATCTGCAAACAATGAATGGCATAGGCGGATATGACGAAGTGAATGTAAATAAGGCGAGATTAAAGAAACATCTTCTCTTCCCAATACCTACAACAGAGATGAATGCAAACAATGCAATAAATGAAAATAACTATGGCTGGTAAAACAATAAAATTGATTATTATGAAAATGAAAAGTATATTTTGGAGCTTGTTTCTGTCAGTGGTTGGTTTTGCATCATGCTCTGACATAGTAGACTATAACGACAGCTGGGATAATGGTTTGACATCTGATGGTTCTCCATCAGTTGCGAGAATATCAATACCTTCGGATACTTCTCAAACTATAACTCAAGCATCGCTTACACAGATGATTGTGATTTTGGGAGATAATCTTTCGAATGTAAGCTCCTTGAAAGTGAATGATGTTGAGGTTGACTTGTCTACGATATACGCAACTCGTAGCAAAATAACTTTCCCGATACCAAGAGTAATTCCAGAGGAGGAGACCAATAAGGTGTATATAACTACGGCATTGGGAGAAACCTCTTTTCCTTTGGAAGTGGCTATCCCCGAGCTAGTTGTTGACGGTTTGTATAATGAATTTACAAAGGCTGGAGACACTACAACCTTGAAAGGTAACTACTTTGATCTTTATGAACTTACAGAAGAAGGTGTTTCATTAACCTATAATGGAGAAGCTGTTGATGTGTTCAACTTCTCTGCTACTTCTATAAGTTTGGCAATACCTGAGAATGCAACTGCGAATACGTCATTTCAGCTGTCTAGTCCAAGAATTGGAACTCCAATAAGCCTTGATTATATGGCAGAAGGGACTCGAATACTCAACATGGAGAATCTCAGTGATAATGGTATTTGGGCAGGAAGTGAATTTGTTACAGACGGGACAAGTGCAGGCGACCCGGAGCCACTTTTAGGGAAGTTCTTTAGAATGAACGGTTCCTATGGTGGATGGTCGTGGAATGTAATATTTGGAGGAGGCTTTAACCTAAATGATACTGATATTTCAAGTAATCCTCAGAATTATTATGTAGAATTCGAGATTCTTACTTCTAGTACTTATGCGATAAGCTCTGCGGATAATATAATAATTAATAATTACGTATGGTCTCCAAAGTCGGCCGGAACTGCTCTAAATACTTATGGAATTTGGAAAACTATAAAGGTTGAAGCTGTTGATGTATTTAAGGATGATAATTCTTCTACGGGAGCATCTCTAGCTTCGGGGTGGAATGGGATAAACATCGTCTGTCAGCCGTCAGAAGAAAGAACATTCGATTTCTCGATGTGTAATTTCAGATTTGTGAAGAAATAGTTGATAGAATAAATGGTCAAATTAATGCAAGGGAGTCGCAATGGCTCCTTTGTAGCTTTAATTCAGCACTATGTCTAAATATATATTCTTTGTAATCTTCGCTTTTTTTGCCAGTCTAGGACTTAATGCACAGACTAATAGAATAAAAGCAAGTCTGGTCGTCAATAAGCCAACGGCGGAGACAATAAATTTATATAATTTCCTACTCCATCAGTACGGAAAGAAGCTAGCATCGTCAACTATGGCAAATGTTGATTGGGATACTAATGAAGCACTATGGTTAGAGTATCATACCACAGAGTTGCCTGCAATGGTTGGACTAGATTATATTCACATGATGCTGTCTGAAGAGATGGTAGATTATTCCGATACAAAATTTGTGGAAGAGTGGGTGGAGAAAGGCGGCTTCGTGAATATAACATGGCATTGGAATACGCCCATAGCCAAGGGCTCAGGTGATAAGGAGTTTTATGCAGACAAAAACGATTTTAGCCCTAAGAGAGCATTGCAGAAGGGGACATGGGAAAATGATTTTGTAAACTCAGATTTAGAAAAGGTTGCCAATTATTTATTGTTACTTAAGGAGCAGAATATTCCTGTCATTTGGCGTCCCCTCCACGAAGCTGCTGGAAATATTTATGAATTTGAAGGAGGCTCTGCATGGTTTTGGTGGGGAACAGAAGGGGGAGTAGTCTATAAAGATCTATGGCAGTATATGTTTGATTACTTTGAAAGTCAAGGGCTGAACAATTTGATTTGGGTTTGGACAACTCAAACCAAAGATGATGACTTTTATCCCGGAGACAAATATGTTGACATTATAGGGAGAGATATTTATGATAATCACGATGCAGAGGATATCGCCAAGCAGTTTCGAGAAATACAGAGTACTTACAATAATAAGATGCTTGCTCTTTCAGAGTGTGGTAATGTAGCAAAGATTTCAGAGCAGTGGGCAGCAGGAGCAAAATGGTCATTTTTTATGCCTTGGTACGACTATCGACGTACCAAAGATTTGAAAAGTAAAAACTTCAAAAAGCGAGAACATAAATTTTGTGATATCGACTGGTGGGAAGATGTCATTTCGTGTCAGTTTGTACTGATGCTTGACGATTTGTCCGAGCAGTAATGGTTTCTATTTTAACGTCAACGTTAAAATAGTATCACCTTAGCTTAATATCTGTGTTTTTTCATGGTGCGGATCGTTTAAACTAACAGTGGGTCAGAAAGTTACTTCCGTCGAAGGTAGAGTGTGAGGAATAGGCAATAAAGTGTTTGTTAAGGAAGTGTTATCTAAATATATTTGTATGGTGAATCAAAGACAGGATGTTAGCCAATATGATAATTTGCTGATGTGCTAATTAGTTAATGACAACATCCTTATTTGATTATAAGTTAAAAAATGGGATTTGACAAAAATATAAAAATGAAAAAACTGCTATTAATATTAATTGTACTGTTGTCTGGAAGCTCATTGTTTTCACAGGTGAGAGGGCAAGAAATAAGGATTGTGGTGTCTCCCGACCATAAGAATTGGGATTATGATCTGAATGAGAAGTGTGAATTTAGGGTTCAGGTATTCAAAGCTCAGAATCTGCTCGACGGGGTGAGTATTGACTATGAGTTGGGAGCAGAGTTTTATCAGTCAGAAAAAAAGCAGGGAATAGTTCTCGATAATGGTGAGCTTACGATAAAAAGTAAAGGACTCAGCAAGCCCGGATTCTTACGTCTTGATGTACTTGCGCATGTAGACGGGCGCGAGTATAAAGGCTCTGCCAATGTGTCCTACGCCAAAGAGCTATTGCAGCCCATTAGCACCATGCCTGCCGATTTTGAGTCTTTCTGGAGTAATACCATCAAGGAGGCTCGAAAGACGGAGCTTAATGCTACTCGCACATTGCTACCCGAAAGGTGTACGGACAAGGTGAATGTATATGAAGTGAGTTTTCAAAATGAGCGTTGGGGTTCGCGTATATATGGCATACTTACACTGCCGAAGGAGGAGGGCAAATATCCTGCTTTACTACGAGTTCCTGGAGCAGGTGTTCGTCCGTATCATGGAGATATAGAAACTGCGTCGAGGGGAGCAATAGTTTTAGAAATTGGTATTCATGGTATTCCTGTAACCATGGAGCAGGGAGTGTACGATAATCTTGCGCATGGAGCATTGGCAAACTATTGGAACTACGGACGCAACAACAGGGATGAGAGTTATTATAAGCGAGTGTTTACGGGAGCGCTACGCTCGGTAGATTATATATGTAGTTTGCCGGAGTACAATGGTAAAGCTCTGGGTGTTACGGGTTCAAGTCAGGGAGGAGCTTTGTCGATAGTAACGGCAGCACTCGACGACAGAATAACTTTCCTTGCAGCGGTTCACCCTGCGATGTGCGATCATTTGGCACACACCAAGGGCAGAGCAGGAGGCTGGCCTCACTGGTTCTATTATTTCAAGAATTACACCGAAGCCGAGATGGAGACAAGCAGATACTACGATGTTGCCAACTTTGCACGAAACGTAAAGGTGCAGGGGTGGTATAGCTGGGGCTACAACGACAATGTGTGTCCACCAACATCGATGCATTCAGCCTATAATGTGATTACTGCAAACAAGGAGTTTCATCCCTATTTGGAGACCGGACATTTCTGGTATCAGGAGCAGTGGGAAGAATGGTGTAAGTGGATATGGAAACAAATGGGAATAGAATAATTGATGTGAAAATTTGGTAATTCATTAATAATGAAAGCAAGAAATAGTCTGTGTAATTCTGTACAAATCTGTGGTGTCCCTAGTCGGAGAGTAAAACCAACATTTGGTATCATTGCTTTGCTGCTGATTTTGTTTGCTTGCGGAAAGAAGCAAGCGACAAAGTCGGATACTGCTGCCGGCAGTGAACTTGCAAGTGAGTTTATAACTCAAAAGGACGGACAATTCCTGCTCGGAGGGAAGCCTTACTATTATATAGGCACTAACTATTGGTATGGGCCAATTCTTGGTTCTACAGGTAATGGAGGCAATAGGGAGCGACTTGGCAAGGAACTCGATTTCATGAAGGAGAATGGGATTGTCAATCTGCGTGTTCTTGTTGGAGCTGATGGTGTTGAGGGTCAGGAAGTGAAGATACGACCGACTTTGCAGATAGCACCCGGGGTTTACAATGACACTCTGTTCGATGGTTTGGACTATTTTATGGCAGAGATTTCAAAGCGTGGCATGCATGCTGTTCTTTTCCTAAATAATAGTTGGGAGTGGAGTGGCGGTTACGGTCAGTATCTCGAATGGGCAGGTAAAGGCAAAGTCCCTGAAAAAGGTGTACACGATTGGCCTGTATTTGTTGAGCATGTGGCAAAATATGCTGACTGTGATAGTTGTCATGCTTTGTTTTTCAATCATGTAAGGCATGTACTTTCAAGAACGAATAGATACACCGGGAAGAAATATATTGATGATGAGGCTATTATGGCGTGGCAGGTAGGTAATGAGCCTAGGGCATTCAGCAATGAGGCGAAACCTGCTTATGCAAAGTGGATTAGGGAGACTACGGCATTAATACGTTCGCTTGATAAAAATCACCTTATATCGATAGGGCATGAGGGAGAGATGGGAGCAGAAAACGATATTAGTTTATACGAGCAAATCCACGATGACCCCAATGTCGATTACTTTACTTTCCATATTTGGCCAAAAAATTGGAGTTGGATAGATTCAAAGGATATTGTTGGGTCAGTAGATAAGGCTATTGAGCGAACAAAAGAATATTTTGCTCAACATATCTCTTTGGCAAAGAGATATAACGAACCCATTGTTTTAGAGGAGTTTGGCTTTCCTCGTGACAATCACAAATACACCCTCGACGACCCTGTAAGTGCAAGAGATCGCTATTATTCGTTCATTTTCTCTCAAGTTGTAGAGTCGTATAAGACACAAGGAAACTTGGCAGGTTGTAATTTCTGGGCAATGGGAGGTCTGGGTCGTCCTGCACATGTAAATTGGCAGGCATGGGACGACTATGTTGGCGACCCCTCGCAAGAAGAACAAGGGCTGAATTCCGTATTCGATACCGATTCGACAATAAAAATAATAAAAGAAAATGCAGAGTTAATTGAAAATTGAAAAATACAATTAGTCTGAGTATCCGAAAATATAAAATATGAAACGAATAAATCTACAAATATGTGCTACTATGCTGCTGATTTGCTGCATGGCATGTTCGCCGTCTAAGCGAAATAAGCCTAGTCAGCAGTCAAGTACTGGAGTACAGACGAATAATACATCACAAGTAAAAGGCGCTTTGCTACAAAGCCTTAAAGATATACCCTCGCAGGGAATTATGTTTGGGCATCACGATGACCCTCTATATGGTATTGGATGGGACGGAGATGCCGAGCGTAGCGATGTGAAGAGTGTTTGCGGCGACTACCCTGCCCTGATGTCTTTTGATATTGGACACTTGGAGCTGGGGAACGATTATAGTCTTGACAGTGTGTCTTTCGACAGAATCCGCAAGGAAATCATCGCACAGTACAATAGAGGTGGTATGATAACAATAAGTTGGCATGCCGACAATCCGCTGACTGGCGGCGACTCTTGGGATGTATCTAGCGACAAGGCTGTAGCATCAGTACTTGACGGTGGCGAGAAGCATGCGATGTTTCTCGAATGGCTAGACCGCTTGTCGGACTATTTCAATTCTCTTGTAGCAGACGATGGCACTAAAATTCCCATACTTTTTCGTCCTTGGCACGAACACACTGGCAGTTGGTTTTGGTGGGGACAAGAACTTTGTAGCACTGAGCAGTACAAAGCCTTATGGAGTCTGACTTGTCAGGTCTTGCAAGAAAATGGCGTAGATAACTTGTTGTATGCCTACTCGCCTGGAACACAGCCCAACACCAAAGAGGAGTATTTAGAGCGTTATCCCGAAGGTGATATAATCGACTTGATAGGTGTTGATATTTATGTGTATGATACTCAGCAGTATCCAAAGGATATGGAAAGATGTTTGAGCTTGGTGAGCTCTATTGCCAAAGAGCGTAATCTTGCAATGGCATTGACGGAAACAGGCTACGAAACTATACCCGACTCTGCGTGGTGGACAGAAACACTGCTTCCCCTGATAGAAAATTATCCACTAAGTTATGTCTTGGTTTGGCGTAATGCTCGCGAGCGAGAAAACCATTTCTATGCACCTTATCCCGGACAGGTTTCTGCGGAGGACTTTGTGAAGTTCTACGACAGTCCAAAAACCTTGTTTGCCAAAGATGTAGAGAAGGTGAACTTGTACAATTAGTTAATTTGCTGATATGATGAATTGTTTATGTAGCTGAAAATCCGAGCATCTAAAAATCTGATAATCTATTTAATAATGAAAACACTAAGAATAGTAACTTTTTTATCGACAATAATAATGGCATTCAGCACTCAAGTTTTTGCCGAGCGTATAAACATCAGTACCCCAAATACTTCACTGGTATTATCGGCAGACGTAGGAGGAGAATTGAAATTTATTTACTATGGCAGCAAGTTGACTGCTTCAGATTTGCAAAATATAAGTTCGGCAGAGTCCGGCAGCTACGATGCCTATCCTGTTTATGGTCTTAACTGTCCTGTCGAGACTGCATTGGCAGTGAAGCATGCAGATGGTAATATGACTTTGCAGATGGAGGTGAAGGGTATCGATACCAAAAGAGAGACAAATGCAGTAATAACAACAATCAAGATGAAGGACAAGGTTTATCCTTTCTTTCTTGATGTTTGCTACAAGGCTTATAATGAAGTAGATATAATAGAGACGTGGACAGAGATTAAACATCAGGAGAAGAATGCTGTAGTGCTGAATCAGTTTTCGTCGGCATATTTACCCATAAGGCGTGGCGATGTTTACTTGTCTCACCTATATGGTTCGTGGGCGAACGAGGGTAAATTGGTACAGGAAGCTCTTGAACCCGGCATGAAAATCATCAAGAATAAAGACGGCGTACGCAATACACACACGGCACATCCCGAACTGATGTTTTCACTCGATGGGAAACCACAGGAAAATACGGGAAGTGTGATAGGGGCAGCACTTTGTTACAGTGGTAACTATAAGTTGCGAATTGATACGCATGACGACGAATATCATCATTTTTTTGCGGGTATAAATGAAGAAAATTCTAGCTATGCTTTGAAGAAGGATGAGCTTTTCAGAACACCTGCTTTGGCACTTACGTACAGCCAAGAAGGTTTGAGTGGTGCAAGCCGTAATTTTCACAAATGGGGACGAGAATACAAGCTCGCAAATGGCAATAAGCTACGCAAGATACTGTTAAACAGTTGGGAAGGGGTTTACTTTGACATTAACGAGGAGGGTATGGATCAAATGATGAGTGATATTTCCTCTATGGGTGGAGAGCTTTTTGTGATGGACGATGGGTGGTTTGGCGACAAGTATCCTCGCAATGTGGATAATTCGTCGTTAGGCGACTGGGTGGTAGACAAGCGCAAGTTGCCCAATGGTGTGTCGGGCTTGGTTAAGGCAGCAAAAAAACACGGCATCAAATTTGGGATATGGATAGAGCCGGAGATGGCAAATACAGAGAGTGAGCTTTTTGAGAAACACCCTGAATGGGTAATAAAAGCTCCTAATCGCGACTTAGTTTTGGGGCGTGGTGGTACTCAGGTGGTTCTTGACATGGCAAATCCCGAAGTTCAGGACTTTGTATTTAAAATCGTTGACAAGCTAATGACTGAAAATCCCGAAATAGATTATATTAAGTGGGATGCTAATATGGCAATAATGAACCATGGTTCGCAGTATCTTCCTGCTGAAAAGCAGAGCCATATGTATATTGACTATCACAAAGGTTTGGAGGCAGTTTGCCAACGCATACGTGCCAAGTATCCGGAGTTGACAATTCAAGCCTGTGCTAGTGGCGGTGGTCGTGTCAACTATGGACTGCTTCCTTACTTCGACGAGTTTTGGGTGAGTGACAACACCGATGCCCTGCAACGTATTTATATGCAGTGGGGGACATCTTACTTTTTCCCTGCAATTGCAATGGCTTCACATATCAGTGCAACTCCCAATCATCAGACTTTCCGTACCATTCCGTTGAAATATCGTATCGATGTGGCAATGAGTGGACGCTTGGGCATGGAAATTCAGCCCAAAGATATGAGCGAGGAAGACAAAAATTTATGCCGCAAGGCTATCGCCGAGTATAAAGAAATTCGCCCTATTGTGCAAGAAGGTGATTTATATCGACTAATGTCTCCTTATGACAATCTGGGAGTGGCTTCGCTTATGTATATCTCGCCCGACAAAGATGACGCTGTATTTTATTGGTGGAAGACCGAGCATTTTTGTAATCAACATTTGCCACGTGTGAAGATGGCAGGTCTTGACACTGATAAGAAATATAAAGTTACAGAGCTTAATAGTATTGATAATGAGCCATTGAGCTTTGAGGGAAAGGTCTTTAGCGGAGCATTCCTAATGTCGAATGGATTAGAAATACCCTACAATCACAAGGTCGACTATCATAAACAAAATGATTACTCAAGCAGAATATTAAGACTGTCAGAAATCAACTAGATATCAATAACATATAAAGAAGAATTAAAATTACGCAAAATACAAACGACTGAAATAATCAAACAAACTATGAATTCTTTTGACAACCGCCTTAAAAACCTATTCGAAGAACAAGAAGAGCTGCTTACTCGTAGAAACACGCCGTACAAAGCTACTAACGGAGTATTCACCCGCCACACCTATCCTGTATTAACCGCCGCACATACGCCGATTATCTGGCGTTATGATTTGGACGAGAAGACCAACCCAATGCTGATGGAGCGTATCGGGATGAATGCAACCCTAAACTCGGGAGCAATGAAATGGCAAGGCAAGTATCTGTTAGTAGTACGTGTCGAGGGAGCAGACCGCAAGTCCTTCTTTGCAGTAGCCGAGAGTCCTAACGGTATAGACAATTTTCGTTTTTGGGACTACCCCATTACCATGCCCGAAGATATTATTCCTGCAACTAACGTTTACGATATGCGCCTGACAGCTCATGAGGATGGTTGGATTTACGGATTATTCTGTGCAGAGAGACATGACGATACTAAGCCCGGCGACTTGTCGGCAGCGACAGCA
>JBKEAJ010000103.1:0-31609 GCA_047972135.1 Bacteroidales bacterium
CCAAGCTCCGACTCCGTAATAAGATTTATCGGTGTGAAATCGGTCTCACATCTATAGATAGTTACATCTTTGAACAATGCCTGTCCTCCTCCTGCACACGCTTGTGCGTCTGCCGATACGTATGCCAACATCATTAGCACACAAGAGAACAAAATTCTAGATATCTTTCTCATATTAATAATTTTATTTGTTTTCAAAAATCATTCAAGAGCTTTTAAACTCTTGAATGATTAGTTTTAATTAAATTAAGGTAAATCAAGTCCAATTTTGATTGTAACAGTAGCACTTTGTTGCTTTTTGTTGCAGTCTAGTCCTGTATACGTAAATACATATTCTTTATTGATACTACTAGTACCATACTCAGCTTGTCCTTTGAAGATTAAGTTCTTACCATCACCAACACTGATAACATTAGACATATTAGTTACACCTGAAGTTACTGTCCACGTACCATCTTTTAACTCAGAACCTAGGATAGTACCGATATTGATGTTTTTCGCTCCATCCATCAAGTAACAGAAGTACTTAGTTCTGTTGTTGATAATAACATCATTAACAAATGATAGGTAAACATTAACTGAGGCTCCTCCACTACATGCACTATTAACATCTCCGTCAACAAGGTATTGTAGACGTACTACTGGTTTCAAGCTGTCAGCAATAGCTGTTAAATCAAAGTTGTCGGAATTTGTAATATGTACTGTATCATTAACCACATCAGGACCTACTACGTAAACCCAAGTACCACCAGCTACAATTGTATCCATCAACATAGAATCCAAGTTGTAGTCTGCAACTGTAGTGGTAGCACAGAATTCTCTTACAACGTCAGATTGATTTCCTAAACCAAGATCCTCAACATTAATAGTAAACACTAAAGAATCAGGGAATACACATTTTGACTGATGTGTTGAGTTTTTCCTGTATATGAAAGTGTGCGTACCTGCAGTTAGATAGTCTGCGTTAACAAGTCTGTTTGCAGTATTAACAAATACTACTGGAACTGTTCCTTCAACATACTCCCAAGATCCTCCATTAGGGAAGGATAAGCCACCTTTATCAACATACCATTGCTCAAAGTCGATTGTATATGGCAAAGAAGTAAGACAGTAATCATTTTTAAAGCCAGTAGTATCGACATAAGGTTGTCTGAATACAATAGTCAAATGAGCAGTCTTTAATTTAGACGCATCATCACAATCATATTGATATGTATAGCTGTAAACAACTGAATCACCAATAGTCGTTGGTGCTAAGGCTGCCTTTAAAGAATCACCATCGATTATTACATCCGCACTTGTAGGGATTAACGAAGCATCAAGAGAAGAAGGATAAACTAGACCCCATGTAGGGTTATTCATAGACGCTCCGGATCCTAATAGTTGCACCATATTAAGATTTCCAATAGTGTCGAGAGGACACAATCTGTGCTTTGCATTAGCAATAGTAATAGAATCTTTGTTTACAGTAAGTTCTATAGTTCCGTTTACGCAAACTAAGCTGTCGCCATTCGGAGGCCTTCTTTTGATTACATATCTGAAGTTAACAGCTGTTTGTCCACCTAGAGCAGTAGCTAGCCCATCTACATTGTAAATATCACCGCTAAGCCTAATGTCGTTAGGATTATCTTGAAATACAGAATTACCTTCTTCATATACTATGTGCTGAGCTACGAACTGAACTTCACCTGAAACAAACGGTGTACCGTTGATGACAGTATTAAGACCATGTGTAGAATTCAATAAATCAAGTAAATTATAACTAAGCACGTCCTCACAAACCTCATCTAAAAGATCGCCTCTACTAAGTACAATTACTTTAGCTATTGCAACTCCTCCTGTTTTGATACCACAACCTTGATCCATGTTGGATTTGTAGATAAAGGTATAAGAGTTATCTTCATTTGCATTTGATACCATAAAGATTCCGTCTGCAACTGTTGAAAGACCATTTAAGAAACTTGAACTACAAGTATCATCGGTCGGAAGAAGTGTATCACTTGGATTCAGAGCGTACCAAGTACCGGCTCCTTCCTCAAAGTTTATACCTATCACCTGATTTTCCAAATCAAGTGGTGTAATCAAATCGCCAGGACAGATGTAAAAAGAAGTGTCGGCGAATACTTTACACGACTGCGCTCTTGCAGTGCTCGTCGTGATAGCCAGTACTGCTAAGAAACTAGCTAAAATTGTAAACAACTTTTTCATAATAAAAACTCAATAATTTAATTTATAATTATATTAATATTCATATTTAATTAATATCGCTCTAGGGTATGGGGTAAGTATCTGTTATGATGACTTTGAACTCGAATTCATCCCCTGATTTCAACCCACATCCCGAGCACGTACCCACTGTAAATTTAAACATATATTCTTTCTGAGGACTTGCAGATCCTGTCTGATATTCATTGTGTGCCAAAAAGAACAAACCGTCGGCACTAGTTGTCGTGCCACTAGTCGCCACACTTCCGTCGGACTCTATAACATTGGCAGCAGTTATTCCGCTCCACGACCATGTGCCACATATTCCTGCCAAACCAGAGAAAGCAACAACATTGAAGGTGTCTGCCGTGTTGAACAGATAACACATTGAGGTGGTATTGGAATTTATTGTAATATTTTTCTTCTTGCTTACATAGACCTTAGCCTCGTTATTTCCACAGAAATTTGAGGTGGTATCGGTGAACCTATATATATAGGTATTATTAGCTTGCGTAGACAAATCTAAGCTAACAGCCTCACTATTAGTAACAGGTCTCTTAACCGTACCATCGCCATTCAACTCATGCCAATACCCATCGGTCTTGTGAGTATTGTAGTTATAGTTTAATAATATATTATATAGGTTTATATTGCTCGCTGCATCCTCACACACTTCGATAGATGTGCCTTTGATACCTCTGTCTTCGTTAAACATAAATTTGATACGCACAGTATCGGCACCAATGGCACACGACAATGTTGTATCGATAGACTCATCTATTACATAGGTGAATGTATACTCGCCAGGCGCAAGACCGATAGTCACGATGCGACCATCGTTGAAAAACTTAGAATTTACATCTTGAGTCATCGGCGGCAACGAATGTCCATAGCCTGAGTACCACGTCCCAGCATTTGAGGGAAGTGCCAAGCCCATAATATCGTACAAGTCTATGTAGGGATCCTCATATTGACAGTAGTCTGCCAAGTTAAACTCTGCTTGAAGCCTAAAATTAGAATCCACAAATTTAATAACCAAGGTATCGTAGCCAGCAACCGTAATACAAGAACTACCAAGATCCTGCCTATCTAACTTGAACCTAAATTCTGTGGGGCGAATACCATTATTTGTGATATAATTACGAACTTCTTGTTTTAGTGCAAACTTATCTTGATCGTATACGCTGACACCTGCCGTAATATTTGTCCATCCCGTTGTGTAAGGAAAGCCCAAGCCCATAAGCTCGCTGAGAGATATAGTGTCGGGTAGTGCTTCTATACAAAAAGGAGTGCTCTCAACAGTTCCCCTCTTGGCTATCTCTTCCGAGGATACATCGAAAGTTATAGAACCATCAGAGCAAGTATTAACAGTATCTTGAGGGAAATTTCTTGTAAGGGTAAAATTAATGGTAACCGTCGTTCCGCGACTATTATTCATGTCGAACTCACCTGTTGAAGTGTTTAAGCCAACATTGTTAGTCTCCAAATCACCGGCATCGTTCTTTCTATACCTTGTCCATGTAATATCGTCTCTATTGGCTTTAAAAGTGGGCATCAGCTTTGCAAGTACGTCGTTTAATAATATCTTGCCGCCATTGTCTGAAACACAAAGCTCCCCTATATAGAAGTGCTCTGCTGGTGGCAAAATGTTTAAACGAAGATAAGCCATACTGTCTTTTAGTACGCCGCATTGCTGGTCTTGTGTAGCAACAAAGACTAAGTCGTAAGCCCCATATGGCCTACCTGTAAGCCCGAAAGCATTACTGACGGTGTCTATAATCATTCCAGGGTTTGATGTCAATACTGATAAGTCGGCGTTGATGCTCGACAGCATGTCGCTGTGAATATGCAACCAATGTCCCTGATTAACATCTAAGTTATCTATCCCTATTTCTTTATCAAGATATACATGGGAGCGAGAAGCTCCACAAACATAGCTTGTATCTACTTTAAAATAGTTAGCTGCTCTGACCCCTTCTGCGTTTCCCAGAAGTGTCAAGAGTAATATTATACTACAGATTCTAACGTAAAATATTTTCATGTCTCTATATTAACTCGTTCAATCACTAAATCCCGACTCTCCATCACCAACCGATACAAAGGTATGGCAAAACAAACTACAATGCAAATAATCTTTGAAATATTTTCAAAAAAAACACAAACAGCGAGGCACTACACTACATATATAATTCATTCTCAGCATACTATATTACTTAATTTTTACATCTTTTTTTTCTCTATCCTTAGTTTTTATGCACTAATGCACCTGATAACTACCTTTAGCAAATATTCTGCCAAACAATTCACCTATGAATATTTGTGATATAGTATGGAAATACTCCTTGTTTTAATGTATAATGGAGTGTAGTATTAAACCGCTGCTACCGTACAAGCATAAACCGCTTTGAGCTTATCCACAACAGGACTTACGCAACTTTGCAGTGTCGCTCCGGTAGTAAGAACATCGTCGACAAACAAAACCACAGCCCCATTCGGCAGCTTATTATTGTTGTATGCATAAAAATGCTCTTCGGTGTTGAGCCACCTAGACCACACATCTAGCTTGGTCTGCGACGAGTGAGAGCGTCGCCTCCCTATCAGCCCTTTCAAAATAGGCACTTTAAGAACTGTGGATATACCCTCCGATATTATAACACTTTGGTTATATTCCCTTTTTAAGAATCTGAGACGACTCAATGGAACCGGCACTATAAAATCAAAGTCTACTCCTACTGCTTTAAGCCTATCACCCAAGAGCTGCCCAAAGAACAAGCCTATATCCTTACGCCCTTTGTATTTCAATTTATGTATTAGTAGCTGAATCAATGCCCCTTTTTCGTAGGTGAACAATGAGTATATTGGAAGCGGTGGATATACAAGTTTCTGCTTGTCGAAAGCACTACGCATATTATAGGGCATGGATGATAGACACTTCATACACAGAATGTGCTCTGATAACATAAGTTTTCTACCACATCCGTCGCAAATGCAGGGGTATATAATATCCGACAAAACACTAGCATTCCTCATTAACTTATATTCTCTCTAATTAGTCTTAGATAAAATCAATTACTTGCTTATCTCTAATTTTGTGCTTGCCACATTCTCACCTCCGATAAACAAATCTATTGTATAGGTTCCCAAAGGCAGCTCCTTTACATCTTGGTCCCAATATAGATTTACTGATAAATCCTTTCCTTCGTAAACAAAGTCGCGTTTCATGGAATAGAGCAATTTGCTGTTATCGTAGGTAAATACATTGCTTGGTGAACTGAGCATCACAATCTGATCTGGTCGCTCAATTCGTACATAAGCAGTTTTTTCGCCTCTTTCAGCTGTGATATTACCGCTTATGGTGAAGCCTACTAAAATCTGCACTGCACTCCTGCGCTTATCAACTGCTACTCCTCTTTTGTTTAGCAATGATGCAGAAAGACCCCGCACTTTCAGCTTTGATGCCTTCTCTACAACGCTTTGCAGCTGATCGCGCGATTGCTCAATTTGCTGCTTCTCCTCGCGAACTGCCGTATAGTCCTTTTGCAAACCTTCAACTTGTGCCATCAGTTGTTCATTTTTTGCATTTAGCGAATCTATTTGTTTAACAAAATTACGCATTATACTGCGCAAGGTGCCTACCTCTTTTTTGTATTTTGCTATTTCCTGATAGCTCAATCGTCTATGCTTATCGAGAACCTTTATCAGACTATCGGCTCTATCACGCTCTTGCATCATTTCATGACTCAAGGTATCGTTCTCTAAGGAGAGCGAATCGTAGCCTATAATCATAGTGTTTAACTCCGATTTGAGAGAATCGCGCTCGATTGTCATTGCCGATTCAAAATACTTAAAGTCTGAACGCTGATTAAAATATAGAAATACTAATACTGCAAGCAACACCAACAGTACAATTATTATCAAATTATTCCGCTTGTTCTTTGAGCCTGACTCATCCAAATAATTATTGGAGGGCGGCACTCGTCGATCTTTAGTGTCGATATTTTCATCCATTTTTCTTCATTTTTTGATATACATCCAAAAGTAACTATTGTTAGAAATACAAATATATAGAAATAAATCGTCTTTAAAAGACAACTATTCAAGCAACCAATCTTCCGGATTGAGCTTATTCTTTTCTTTCCAGATTTGGAATTTCAACTCCGAATATTCATTCCCGTCCCGACTGTGTCGAAGAATACCTATCTGTTGAAAGCTTCCGACATTATCGCCAGAATTGACCAAAGACCTTTGCAAATTGGAATATACTGATAGATATTTGCCATGTCGAATAATTATGGATATCGAACCGTTATTCATTGCAAAAACCTTGCTCACTAATCCTGCAAATACTGCCCTTACCCCTGCCTCTTGCTCGGTTGCAAAGGTAACCCCACTACTCATTACCTCGATGTTCTTAAGCACTGAATGCTCGTGTATCCCGAAATGCTCTATTATTATTCCCTTATCCAAAGGCCAGGGCAAACGCCCCTTATTGTCCTCAAAGTTCTCTGAAATTAATGAGGACTCAGGACTGTCTTCGTAACTGTTGTTGTTTATTTGACTCTCGATATATGCCTGTATTGCGTCTTGAAGCTCCTGATCTCGCTTTTTGGCTTCTGTCAATTTATACAACAAGTGCTTCTGCTCCTGTTGCAACTTGCCGTAATACTTTTGCTGCTCGTTCATCTCCATCTGCAATAGCTGGCTCTCTCCTGCTCTATCGTTTAATAGACTGTCTTTCAATGCTCGCTTTTCTTGTATTGCCGAAACGTGCCTCTCAAGTGTCGACCGCAAGGCTATTAATACATCCTTTTGCTCGCGACGATAATCCATATATTGCTGATAATAAAGCATTCTCTTAAAAGCTTGATAAAAACTTTCGGAAGATAGTATAAAACTTAACAAGGTAAGATCCTTGTTCTTGTAGGATAAACTCCTGATGGTCTCAGCATACTCTTCTTGATAAATGTCTAAATCTTTTATTATCTCGGTAACGACATATTCATAATCGTTGATTGCACTATCTATAAAAGATATCTCCGAATTGATATTATCTATTAAGTCCTCTCTTGTTTTTATTTTTGATTCCAATAGTCCAAGCTTGGAATACTGCTCCTTGCTAATAGATTTAGCTCCCTCCAACAACCTTGTTGTTAACTCCAAGTCCTGCTTTGCCTTCTTCTTTTGATCTCTGAGCTCACTAATCCCCTGAGAATAAAGCACTCCTATCCCGAATGACAGTGTTAGAATGATTGCCATTAACAGATTTCTTATGGTTCCAACAATATTGCTTGTTCGCATGTTTATTATTTCTCTGCTTACATTCCCTCCTTATAATTATCAGGAATCCTGATATTAGGTGAGTATTTCGCGTCTAAGCTAAGCTTATTGATTTGAATAAAAACATCAACAGTGTGTTCATTGTCCTTATAAGCCAACTTGATTTTTCGTGGAAACAATCCCGGATGATCCTCAAATGCCTTAAAATCACTATATTCTATAACTAAATTTCTATTACTGCTTAAATCACTGTATGCTATCGAGCGAAGACATAATGCATCTTTATCAAATTCATACTTGCGATAGATTACTCTTTCGGTTTCATATTTCTTCCGGTAGGTATTTAATTTTTGATACTGTCCGCGTTCTTCTATCTTTCTGTATTTCCGACTCTTTATAGAGGTCAGAATAAACCTGTCGGTCGTTTCATAGCCTGAAAAAACTTTATGTAATTTATCCACATCTTCAATATTTGGATCGCACATAGAGTTGCTGAGAATTGCCTGTACAAAGCAGTAGTCAAGATCGCAATCAATTAGAGCATTCACAAGCTCATAATCTGAAACTACATACTCCTTTTGAAGGTTATTTATGTAGTAAACCGAATCTTTAGTGAGATATACTTTGCCTGCAGGAATGGAGAATTTACGTGCTGAAACCTCTATTACAGAGTCTTTTAACATACGAAGAGAGGACTGAAATGATGTCTCTTTTCCATCTTGATTAATAGTTATACTTAGCTTGTTGGCAACAATGCTTTTATACATCAATGTATTGTCGTTAATTTCCCCTAGTAGTTTGCGCACCCTAACGTTGTCTGCCTCTGTAAGCGGCAAACTATGCTCAGTTGCCGTTTCGCTTGTCCGCAAAGTTTCTTGCCTTGCCTTGCATGATTGCAAGATGACAAAAATGCAGAACACTACTAATGGTTTGTGTATATGTAATCTACCCAACATAATTTCTCCTGTCTATCGTCCCTCTAAACTATTCTACTCTATAAATTTTCCGGAGACTATCTTTTCATCTAGCTTATCGGATACATCTCCTCCGATTTGTTTCGCTTTCTGCCATTGCTCTACTGCCCCTTTGGGGTCCTCATTCATATACAATATATCTCCATAGTGCTCGTATATTACACCACTTTCTTCTCCCTCTTTGAGATTATTGATACAGCTTTCTATATAGTATTTGGCAAGCGAATATTTCTTCTGCTTAAATAATATCCAAGCATAGGTGTCTAAGTATGTCGAATTGCGTGCATCTTGTTCGATGGTCGCTGCACTCATCTTCTCAGCTTTTCTAAGATCCCCTTCATTTTGGGAAAGTGAGTAAGCATAATTGTTCTTTACCATTATGTCGTTGGGGTTAAATTTAAGAATACTTTCATATTGTGCATGACTCTTGTCCAATTCACCAAGTTTTTCATAACTGTCTGCTATAAGCATCATGGCTTGAGATTTCATGTCGGCATCAACAAATAGATCCATATCGACCATATCTATTACAGCTTGAAAATCTTTTTTCTCGTATAAAGCATAGCCTTTCAGCAATATAGGCAGAGGCTGACTGGGAAATAGTTCGCTCACTTTATCCGCTACCGACACCAACTTGTCCATATCATTGTTTTGATTGTAAATGAGCATCAAACGTGTCCAATCTTGATAATTGCCCGGTTCAATGTCTAAGGACTTCTCCAATGCAGACTCGGCTTCGGCGAGATTTGAGTTGTAGATATTCAGTGTTGCTAGCAAGGAATAGCCCTCTGCCTCCTGAGGGTTGGACTCTATCAGCTTATTAACAAGAGTTTCTTGTTGTTGTCGGCTGAAATGCGATGCCCCGCTTATACCCCTATCCCCTTGGCGAGCGATAAATGCTCGCGCCAGCTCACTCTTTAAACCAAATGGAATATCAGGATTTTCAATAACTTTTAGCGAATATTCAACAGATTTATCGTATGCCTTTTTATCGGCATAGTAACCTGCCAACCAGTAACAAACATTGGGATTATTCGAATCTACTTCCAATATTCGTTCGGCAGTTTCTACAAACTTGCTCTCATTGTTTTCGCGAGAATACAAGTTCATCAAGCCTTCAAGATATTTCGTGTTCCCAGGCTCTTTGCTAATCTTTTTTTCAAGATACTTCTCTGCCTGTTTCTTGTTGCCTGAGACTATATAAAGATTGGCTTTTGCCAGTACTGCTTCGGCAAGATCTGGCTCTTGTTTCAGTATATTGTCTAATGTCTGCTCTGCCGATTCATAGTCTCTGCCCTGCATATATAAATCTACCTGCCTCAATTTGCCCCCTAGCTCGTCGTCTTTATCATCATAGGACAATTTATTATAGGTCTGTGCTGCTCTTAAGGGCTGCTTGGTCAAAGCATAGTATTTAATCAAACTCTCAACATACTTATTATTAGAGGGATTGTACTTGACGGCATCTGTAAAGTAATGCTCTGCCTCATTGTATTCGCCTGCCACCATGTGCATTATTCCTAGTTGTTGTAATACTGCCGACGAAGTGGAGTCTATCTGAAGACAATCTGCAAAATTATTGATAGCCCTCTCTGGCATTTCCAACATCTTGTATTTCAATGCATCCATATATAAAGCCTTGAATTTTGCCGTTTCGAATGCCTGCTGATTAACAGTGTCTGAATTAGTGCGAACCTGCGCCACCGAGTGCTGTATCCCTATCATCAGTAGTAAGAGGCTCACTATTATGTGTATTTTCATATTCATATTTCCATGTGTTTATCTTTTGCAATAAGCTGTAAGCTATAGGCTTTATGCTTTTGCTGTTTTTAATCATCCGTCATTGCAAGCGTCGGCGTGGCAATCTGTTCTTTGTTGCAGGAGATTGCTTCGTCGCCAGCTCCTCGCAATTACGTTCGTTGACCAGTGTGTCCAAAACCTCCTGTTCCTCTGTCTGTAAGCCCTAGCTCTTCTACCGAAAGCCAGTCTACAGTTTCATGCTTGGCTATAACCATCTGAGCCAAGCGCTCTCCGTCTTTTATTAGAAAACTGTCTGAGGATAAATTTATTAGAATAATGCCTATCTCTCCTCTGTAGTCGGCATCTATTGTTCCCGGAGTATTTAGAACAGTAAGCCCATGCTTAATTGCTAATCCGCTACGAGGTCGTATTTGGGCTTCGTAGCCAGGTGGTAACTCTATATACAAACCTGTTGGTATGATTTTGCGTTCCATAGGTCGCAATTCAATATCTTCAGATAAGTTTGCTCTTACATCCATTCCCGCAGAATGAACTGTTGCATAATGAGGCAAGGCATGATGCGATTTATTTACAATCTTTACTTCCATATTTTTCTACTTCTGAATCTTTAAACCTTAAAGGCAAATTTAATAGAACTTCCTAAATCCTATTACTTCCCGAACTTCTTTCAGTGTTGCTGATGCTGACTCTCTTGCCCTCTCTGCGCCCTGTTTTACTATCCTTGCAAGATATTCTTTGTTGTGCTTTATGTCATCAATCTTCTCTCTAATTGGACTAACAAAATTAACAATGTCGTCTGCCAATTGCTTTTTCATATCTCCATAACGGATACTACAATCAGCATATTGCTTATCGAAGTGCGCAACTGTCTCAGATGCTGAAACTACTTTCATGAGTGTAAAGAGATTTTCTACGGCTTCTGTTTTGGGCGAGTTCTCTTCGGTAGGTCCTGAGTCGGTAACAGCACGCATCACTTTCTTGCGGATACTCTTTTCTTCCTCGTACAAGAAAATACCGTTGCCTTCGGATTTACCCATTTTGCCACTGCCATCAAGCCCGGGTATCTTTATCATTTCTTCGTTGCCAAACCTATATGCACGAGGAATTGGAAACACTTCAGTTTTATACATCTGATTAAAACGGCGTGCAAACTTACGTGCCATCTCTAAGTTTTGCTCCTGATCTTTTCCGACAGGTACTAAATCGGCTTTGTGAATAACAATATCTGCCGCCATCAACACCGGATAGGTCAGCAAACCCGCATTTACATTGTCAGGCTGTGAGCGTGCTTTGTCTTTAAAGGAGGTGGTGCGCTCCAACTCTCCCAAATACGCATTCATGTTTAGATAGGTATATAGCTCATATACTTCCAGGACATCGCTCTGTATGTAAAGACTACATTTGTCGGGGTCTACACCACATGCTAAATATTCGGCTAACACCTGATGCACGCCACCATGCAAATCGTCAGGCATCGGATGAGTGGTTAGTGAATGAGCATCGGCAATAAAGAAAAAGCACTCAAACTCGTCTTGCAATCGCAAAAAATTCTTTACTGCTCCGAAGTAGTTCCCCAAGTGCAACATGCCTGTGGGTCGTATTCCACTGGTAACTCGTAGTTTCTTATTTTGTTCGTTCATTTTATTCGTATCAATCCACAAAGTTAACTCTTTATGAGAGACCCTACAAATGAGTACTTGCAAAAATAGCGACGAAGAAACCTCGCCGCTATTATATTATTGGTTAATGACTTAATATTACTGAGATATTTTGGAGCAAAAATACTCTCTGTTCATCCTTGCAATATTTGCAATAGAAATACCCTTCGGGCATTCCACTTCGCACGCTCCTGTATTGGTACAGTTGCCAAAGCCCAATTCGTCCATCTTCGAGACCATGCGGTCTACACGCTGCTTTGCTTCTACCCTACCTTGCGGTAGTTTTGCAAACTGAGATACTTTGGCTGATACAAACAGCATGGCAGAACCGTTCTTACACGATGCTACACAAGCACCACAGCCAACACATGCTGCTGCATCCATTGCTTCTTCCGAATCTTTGTAGCTCACAGGTATTGCATTCCCGTCGGGTACTCCGCCTGTATTGACCGACACATAGCCTCCCGCCTGCTGTATCTTCTCGAAAGCATTTCTGTCGACCATCAAGTCTTTGATAACAGGAAATGCTCCAGAACGCCATGGTTCAATGGTAATGGTCGCTCCGTCATTGAACCTGCGCATATGAAGCTGACAAGTAGTTATCTCTGTATCAGGACCGTGAGGACGTCCATCAATATACAAACTACACATCCCGCAGATGCCCTCCCGACAATCATGGTCGTAGACAATTGGATCTTTACCTTCGTTTATTAAATTATCGTTCAGGATATCCATCATTTCAAGAAATGAGGAACCTGTGGATATATTATCCAAGGGATAAGTCTCGAACTTCCCTTTTTCTTTGGCACTATTCTGACGCCAAACTTTGATTTTTAAATTGTTCAATATCTTTTCAGCCATAATGGTTCTTTTTATCTATGTGTGAATGACTAAGATTTAATTATTTGTAGCTACGCTGAGTGAGCTTAACATTCTCGAATGCCAATGGCTCTTTGTGCAACTCTGGCTCAGCATCTTCGCCCTTGTACTCCCATGCCGAAACATAACAGCCGATTGTGTCATCGCGCTTGGCTTCGCCGTCGGGTGTTACCGATTCCTCGCGGAAGTGTCCGCCACAAGATTCGCCACGCTCCAATGCATCGCGTGCCATCAGCTCGCCAAGCTCAAAGAAATCTGCTACTCGACTAGCTTTTTCAAGCTCCGGATTGACATTATTCATTTCTCCCGGCACTCTCAAATCGCTCCAATATTCTTTCTTCAGCTCCTTGATTTCTTCGATGGCTTTCTTTAGCCCTTCTGCATTACGAGACATTCCGACATACTCCCACATGATATGACCTAGCTTTTTGTGGAAATAGTCAACCGATTTGCTTCCTTTTATATTGTACAATTTGTTGAGCCTGTCGGTGATTTGTTTTTCTGCCTCCTCAAATTCCGGGGCATTAACATCAGTAGTCGGTGTCATAATCTCATCTGCCAAGTAGTCGCCAATTGTATAAGGCAATACAAAATAGCCGTCGGCAAGCCCCTGCATCAATGCAGACGCTCCAAGACGGTTTGCACCATGGTCTGAGAAATTCGCCTCGCCTATGGAGTATAGTCCTTGAACAGTCGTCATCAGATTATAATCAACCCATGTGCCACCCATTGTGTAGTGAATAGCCGGATAAATCATCATCGGCTCTTGGTATGGATCTACGTCGGTGATTTTTTCGTACATCTGGAATAGATTGCCGTAGCGTGCCTCTATAACACTCTTGCCCAACCTCTCGATTGAGTATTTGAAATCAAGAAATACCGCCAAACCGGTGTTATTAACTCCATAACCCGCATCACAACGCTCTTTTGCAGCTCGTGATGCCACATCGCGGGGAACAAGGTTGCCATAAGATGGATACCTGCGCTCCAAATAAAAGTCCCTATCTTCGTCTGGTATATCGTTGGCTCTGATTTCGCCTTTTTGCAGCTTCACTGCGTCTTCTTTTTTCTTCGGCACCCAAACACGCCCATCGTTACGCAGCGACTCCGACATAAGTGTCAGCTTCGACTGCTGGTCGCCATGCACGGGAATACATGTAGGGTGAATCTGAACATAGCAAGGATTCGACATATTAGCTCCTCGCTTATATGCCACCCACGACGCTGATGCATTACAACCCATAGCATTGGTAGACAAGAAGAAAACATTGCTATATCCTCCCGAAGCAATAACTACGGCATGAGCTCCAAAACGCTTAATCTCGCCACTTATCATATCCCTTACGATAATGCCTTTGGCTTTCCCGTTTATAACTACAAGGTCTAACATTTCATGGCGGCTATACACCTCAACTCCGCCCTTGTCAATCTGACGGTTTAGTGCAGAGTATGCTCCTAGTAGTAACTGCTGCCCGGTTTGCCCGCGTGCATAGAAAGTCCGGCTTACCAAAACTCCTCCAAACGAACGGTTAGCGAGTGTACCGCCATATTCACGCCCGAATGGTACGCCTTGGGCTACACACTGGTCTATTATATTTGGCGACACTTCTGCAAGACGGTAGACATTAGCCTCACGAGCCCTATAATCGCCGCCTTTGATTGTGTCGTAAAATAACCTGTATACTGAATCGTTGTCATTTTGATAGTTCTTTGCTGCATTGATACCGCCTTGCGCAGCAATAGAATGCGCACGACGAGGACTGTCTTGATAGCAAAAGGCTTTTACTTTATAGCCTAATTCTGCCAACGATGCTGCCGCCGATGCTCCTGCAAGCCCCGTACCTACAACGATGACTTCTAATTTGCGCTTATTTGCCGGACTGACAACTTTTATGTCGGTCTTGTGTTTTGTCCACTTTTCCGCTAATGGCCCTTCCGGTACTTTTGGATCTAATATGTTCATCTTGATTTTTTTTACTTATTGACAAAATCCACTACTATAAAATATACCGGGATAATGCAGTAACCCACTGCTACAACCCATGCATACACTTTGCTGATACACATCAATCGGCTCTTCCACACCTGATTGTTTAAGCCCATTGACTGGAAAGCCGACCAAAAACCATGAGTCAGGTGCAAGCCCAACAAGATACCTCCCAAAACATAAAGACCTCCATAAATAAGCCCACATTGTCCTGAGAATAACGCTTTAATCAGCACGTAAACATTCTCCATCTCTACGAGAGTGCCTGCCTGCATTACTTTAACTGTTTCGGGATGCCCCCCAAGTCCAAATTTAATCTTTACGAAAAAATGCATTAAGTGCATACCGATGAACACTAGAACCAGAAGTCCTAACACTAGCATATTGCGCGATGCCCATGTGCTGCTGCCTTTAATTTTAGACATGGAGTACTTCACCGGACGTGCTTTCCAATTCTGATAAGATAAAAGGAAAGAATACACAATATGTACAACAAAACCCAATGCTAACACAGGCTCCATTACCTTAATAAGCGGATTCGTTGCCATGAAATGAGCTCCCATGTTGTACAAATCTCCGCTACTGTCAAATAATGCGAGGCTGTTAAGCACCAAGTGTACTAATATGAATATCGCTAGGAAGGCTCCCGAGATACCCATAACAAACTTTTTCCCTACTGAGGAACAAAAAAAGTTTCCCATACTTTGAATCTATTAAATGAGTTTACTAAAATTTTTTCTTGCACAAATGTACTAAAACTGCTTCAACTTTTAGCATACAAATAGAATATTTAAGTACGTTTTTTCGATTATTTTCTCTACACCTCGAAAAAGTGCCGATTGTCAGGAGTTTATAAAAAAGAGGGAACTTATACAAAGGCAAAAAAAACGAGCAACAATAAATGTTGCCCGCTGTGAGGTCGATGGCGGATTCGAACCGCCGTACACGGTTTTGCAGACCGCTGCCTAGCCACTCGGCCAATCGACCTTGATTTTAAGACCGTGCAAAGTAAATACTTTTTTTCCTTTCTTGCAAAAATATTTACTCCGAACGGTCTTAATCAATAGATGTCTTACTTATTAACGATAGGTATGACAGTATTGTCGGGGATAACAACTTCTTTTTTGATGACTACCACTCCTCCACTAACTGAATAGAGTGCGTGGTCTTCATCCTCCAGATGATCACCGCCCTTTATCGTTACATTATTTCCAATATGTACGCCAAAATCAATTAGAGCTTTATCTATATTACAGTACTCCCCTATACCCAAAGGAATACCTCCACTCTTGAGGATTTCCGATATTTCTTCAAGCGTTTGGAAATTCTCATTTCCCATAATATACGATTTAGTGATTTTGGTGCCTACGCCTATTTTCGACCTTACTCCAAGTATAGAGCCACAAACAGATTCTGCTTCAATTATACAGCCATCGGATATTAACGAACTGTCTATGCTTGTGTTTCTACTAATTTTGGCAGAGGGCAACATTCTTGACCTCGTATAAATAGGAAAATTGCTGTCAAACAAATCGAACTTTGGCAAGACATCTGTCAACTCTATATTCGCTTGATAGAAGCTGGGAATAGTTCCTATGTCTTCCCAATAGCCGTTAAATTCATAACAAGTAACTTTCTTACCCTCTTCTACGGCAGTCGGTATTATTTCCTTCCCAAAATCTTTATAATTGTCATTATCTTTCAACATGCTGTTCAGCGTATCTCTGTTGAAAACATATATACCCATAGATGCCAGGTACTGCTTCCCTTCTGCTTTCATCTCGGCAGAGACCTCAGACTCCCAACCACCGAGCTCACTCTCCGTAGGCTTTTCTATAAAAGACTTTATTTCGCTATTTTCAGTCTTCATTATACCAAACCCACTTGCCTCCTTAGCCGTAACCGGCAAGGTCGATAAAGAAATTTCCGCACCGTTTGCTATATGAGCATCAATCATTTCTACATAATTCATATGATAAAGCTGGTCGCCAGAGAGTATTAACACATACTCGTAATCATAATTATTTACGTGATGAAGACTTTGCCTCACAGCATCGGCAGTACCTTGAAACCACCCCTGATTTTCAGGTGTTTGCTCAGCTGCCAATATGTCAACAAAAGCATCGCTAAAATTATCAAAACGATATGTATGACTTACATGCTTGTTCAAGGATGCAGAGTTAAACTGTGTCAACAAAAACATCCTATTTATGCCAGAATTCAAACAGTTGGATATTGGAATATCAACAAGTCTGTATTTACCACCCACAGGGACTGCGGGCTTCGACCGATGTGTCGTTAGAGGCTGCAACCTTGATCCTTGTCCACCTCCTAAAATTATTGCTATCACTTTCTTCTTCATAACCATATGTTTTAAATTAGTGTTCCTGTCAGAGACTTGTACAATGCTATATATTTGAGTGTCGAACTCTCCCAACTGAAATCTTTTTCCATCAGATCTCTAATTTTATTATTCATCGCTTCTTTGTCTGAATACATTCGAAGTGCTCGCTTAACTGCGTGTAGAACATCCTCCTCATTGAGGTTCACAAAGGTGAAACCCTCACCACCGTCGCCAACATCTTCAACAGTGTCTTTCAACCCTCCTACAAGTCGTACTATAGGTATTGTTCCATAACGCATGGCATACATCTGATTTAAACCGCAAGGTTCAACGCGTGAGGGCATTAGAAGAAAATCTGAACCCGCATATAAATTCCTGGCAAGTACTTCATTGTACCCAACATATACCCCCACATTGCTGTCATACTTAGCCTTCAATTCTACAACACGGTCGGAAATATCATGCCGACCCGAGCCGACAATAATGAAGTTCACTTTATGACCCTCCATTAATATTTTTTCTATCGCTCCCGGCAAAACGTCAGCTCCTTTCTCGAAGGCAAAGCGCCCAATGTAAGAAATTAACGGAAGATTGGGGTCTAAGCCATACTCTTGGCAGATGCCCTGCTTAACCAAACTCTTGCCCTCCTCAAAACTAGAGGGGCTGTAGTTGTGAGTTAGCTTGATGTCGGAGTCAGGATTCCACTCAGATTCGTCGATACCATTAATAATACCGAAAGCCTTCTCACTCTCCCATTCTACCAAACGCCCAATAGAATCCGGAGAACCAATAAGCTCCTGCAAATATCCTTCAGAAACAGTAGTAAAGGCACTCGAACACTTTATGGCAGATGCCATCGGGTTAACGTCTCCATCCCAATCCAACATCCCTCGATACCAATGATTGTAAATCGGCAATAGGCTTTCTTTATCCCAGCCATACTGACCCTGATACTCTCCATTATGTATGGTGAAAACCGAAGGAATCTCGCGGAGCTTCCAATAATCAAATCCATATTTCATAAGAAATGGTATTAATCCCGTCGTATGGTCGTGGCAATGAACAATATCAGGAACATCTTTCCACTGTGTCAGCCAATTTAATACTACGATTTGAAATGCTATATACCTGTCTGAATCATCGAAATAACCATAAACCTCATTTCGCGGAAACAAAAATGGAATTTCAACTACATACAAGTCAAAACCCAAATCTCCACTCACCTCTTTGTATATTACTGCCTCTCCATTAAGAGAGCCAAATATAAAACTGTGCTTGTAGTCAACTTGCCAACTATGATCTTGCGCATACTCTGAATTAAAAAAGGGCATTACAACCTTAGTGTCAATCCCTGATTTAGTCAAATACTTTGGCAATGAGCCAACTACATCTCCCAAGCCCCCAGCTTTTGCTACGGGGTAACATTCTGGACTTATGTGTACTACTTTCATATATATGTTATTTATTATTTGTTATCATCTTCGACAATTCATTGTACCCCTCAAGTTTCATCTGTTTATAATTTTGCTGTTTTTAATCATCCTTCTGTGTGTAGTTTGGCTTATTGCATATAGCCTACTGCATGGAAGTTTCATCTGTTTATATTTTGTTTTTAATTGTCAGGTGTATCTCGCCAATATAATCATTCTCATATGTGAGGACTTGTTCTCATGGCTCGTTTCGTCACTTTTTCACATCCTCGAAACATGAGGAAGCTTACCTCGCAAAATTGGTCATAAATTTACGAATTGCTCTTTAACATTCCAAAATAAAAAGCAACTTTTTTGTTGCAAAACAGTAAAAATCATAAGAAAAGAGGAGATTACAATGGATACCGGCAAGACAACACGACACACAACACACTGAACCACAACACGATACATGAACTATGCTACTTGCGTGTATATTTTTCGAATAATTCGGATATTATGCTCAAAAAAGGACAACTTCGGGAGCTTTAAGTTTACGACTTGCTATCGAGCTCTATAATATTTAGCATCTTTATGGTAGCATTAACCGCAGCACAAGTCTGGTCACTATCCAAGCCTTTTGTTTTAAACACCTTGCCGCCAATACTCCACGTGATTACAGTCTCTACAAGTGCGTCGGCCTTCCCTCCAGGAGGAATGGTCAGACAGTAGTCTTGCAATTCCGGAAAATCCTTGCCAATTCGGCTGTAAATATCTTTTATCGCTCTCATAAAGGCATCGTATTGTCCTTGCCCGGATGCCGAGGCTTCATGAATTGTGTCGTTTATAGAAAGTGCAACAGAGGCAGACGAGCGAAGACTCATTGTAGATGATACCGAGTAGTTGGACAACTGTATAGGATGTTCGGCAGTATCATTTTTCAATACGTCCGAAACGATATATGGTAAATCCTCTGCCGATACGCTCTCTTTTTTGTCGCCAAGCTCAATAACCCGACGAGTAACTTTCTGCAAATCCTCATCGCTGAGTGAAATACCTATATTCTCAAGGTTCTTTTTAATATTAGCCTTACCTGAAGTCTTACCCAATGCATACACTCTAGTACGACCAAAACGCTCGGGCATCAATTCATTAAAATATAAATTGTTTTTATGATCGCCGTCTGCATGGACTCCACTACACTGAGTGAAAACATTCTCGCCGATTATAGGAGTGTTTGGAGAAACTCTTATACCCGAAAATAACTCTACTAGCCGAGATGCATTGTTGAGCTTGGTTTCGTCGATGTTATTTTTTATCTTTATATGATCATTGACAATACCTATCACGCTGGAGAGTGGAGCATTACCCGCTCGTTCGCCCAATCCGTTTATTGTAGTATGAATGCCGTCTATTCCCGCTTCGATGGCTGCCATAACATTTGCAACGGCTAAACCATAGTCATTGTGCGCATGAAAGTCAAACTTCAAACTTGAAAACTTATCTAACATCCACCTACAAAGCTTTGAGGTATCTGGCGGTGTCAAAACTCCTAAGGTATCAGGTAACATAAAGCGTTTTATGCCAATATCTTTAATACCATTTACAAGCTCCTCAACATATCCGGCGTTCTGTCTTATCCCATTCGACCAGTCTTCTAAGTAAACATTGACAGAAAGATTCTCCTTGTGAGCATTGTCTACAAAGTCCCTAATATCCTCAATATGCTGACTGACAGTCTTACGCAATTGATGTGTCAGATGATTAAGAGAACCCTTACACAACAAATTACAAACAGTACCTCCGGCTTTTTTTATCCATTCTATCGATTTATACCCGTCTACAAAACCCAGTATTTCTACCCTGTCGAGCATAGAATAATTGCGCGCCCAATCGCAAATACTCTTAGCTGCATTAAACTCTCCTTCACTAACTCTCGCAGAGGCTATCTCTATTCTGTCTACCCTTAACTCCTGCAACAACAATTCGGCAATAGATCTTTTCTCTTTCACCGTGAAAGATACGCCTGAAGTCTGCTCACCATCTCGCAATGTCGTATCTAAAATCTGAATTTGATTAACCATTAGTCATTATTTGAGCGATAAAGCTACGGATTATAATTCAAAAATACAATTTGCTTGTTTAATTGACAGTCGAGCAGGCTATGCTTAGAGCAAAAAAGCCCCTGATAGTCGGGCAGCTATCATCGGGGCTGTAATGTATATATGTGTATGTTTTGTGAGCGTGGGGCCTGCTCGCTTAGGTGGGTATTATATGTATAAGAAATTTACTTTCGTTTTATGCTATAGGCTGTATGCCGTATGCTTTTGCTGTTAATAATCTGCCCTTACAGGGCGCATATTGTCTTGTCATTCCTTTCCCCATGGCGTTGCCATGGGCTGAACTGATTCAGGCTTTCAGCCTGTAACAGCAGCCCACATCGCAATATATTTTTGCCGTCATTGCGAGCGTTAGCGTGGCAATCTGTTCTTTGTTGCTAGAGATTGCTTCGTCGCAAGCTCCTCGCAATGACGTTCGTTTATTTTGCATTTGCCTAAAGCGTATTGCATACAGCGGTATCTCAATCCTTCGTTATTTCTATTGTTATTTTCACTGTTTTGCTTGCTCCGGCGCAATGGTCGTTCGTTCCTGTGGTGTAAGGAATTGTTACTCGCACCTTGTCAAGTCCTGCATTGAACGACACTGCCTCATTCCAAAAGCCTTCGGCATCGAAAATCTTACCGTCTGTTGCACTAGTGCTAAGGTAGGCAGGATTATTAGGATTGACACTTGTTCCCGTTGCTGTTGGCTCTCCCCAGTTTCCACCATCAGAAACGTAAGAAAGCATGCTGCTTAGCTTGTAGCCACCGTTTTTCAAAGAAACACAGCATACGCTTATTGTCTTGTCTTTGAATATAGCATAACGGTCGTCTCTGATACTATTGACGTATATCTTGCCCGGAGCAGAACCGACACAGAAGCCTGCTTTCTCGTAGTAGTAGGTAAACACCGTTGTATTGTCCTTCTTCAAGCTGCTTGCAGGATAGGCGGCAGGGTTGCTAAGCTTGTTGCCCTTACTATCCCAAACGCTAACGCTGTCCATATCGGCATAAGGCATATACTCAACAAAGTTGATGTTGCCCGTATAGCTGTCTAAGCACACTTCCATTGCCACGTCGGGTATCTTGTGTGGCAGACAGTCGGTGGTGATGATTACCCACGCACTGTCTACGCAAAAACCATTGGCAGTGATGTAGTACCTGATGCTATCAGCTCCCACAAAGCCTCTATCGGGTGTGTAAGTAAGAGAATCATTGGCATGCAGCACTGCTGTACCATTGTTCGGCTGCCTGATGTTGTCGAGACTTACAGGACTAAAATGTACGCTATCGAGCGGATAAACCGTAATCGGCAGTCCGTCGGTGATTGTTGCAAAGTAGTCTTTAGCAACTCCGGCACACGACACCTCCACCATGTAGTCTTCCACCTCGCCACCACTCAGCACTCCTTTGAAATATAAGCTGTCTAACAATGGATCGGCACTTAATCGGATGCGCAGTGCCAGCTCCGAAGTATTTATTGCATTAATCCCTTTACACTGCAGACTAATCTCGCCCGAGAAGTTTGCAGGAACTGCTGCGTATGCTGCCTCCGTCTTTGCGAAAGTATTATTCATATTAATATCGAGCCACGCAAAGACTTTTGCCGATACACTTGAAGGATTCTCTACATGTATATTTATTGTGTATGTAGAATCTTTCAAATACAAGACAGGTGCATTCATTCCAGAGCCGAAGGCATCATCATGATTATCTGAATTTGCAGCCGCATTACCTACTTCGTTAAGCTCCGAATCGACATTGTGTCCCAGCATAAGTCTAGCAGTATCAGTAGCAACATCGAAAGAATCAAGCGCATGCACTGCTCCTCCATCAGCAGAAGAGGTCATATTGTATGCCGCCGGCAGATCTCCATAATCGAAGTATACACTCACAGTATCTTGATTATTATCGGGATTACAATCACCCCGCATTCCGACTCCGACACCCTGTCCTTTGTCGCCAACAACAATTCTTATCTGACCACTACTGCATGTCGCTAAGGATGTATTCGGCACTCGTATGACAACGTTTTGACCCATTGTTTCTGCATTGATATTAGGTAGAGCATCGACCCATAATGCGGAAGTATTACTACCACAGTAGAATGCAACTGCTGAGTCGGATGCAATAAAATCAACATCGGCATCACTCGTATTACTTATCGTCAAGGTGTACTCTATACTATCTGTTACTGCTTGAGGGACAACGTTATCTATGGATAAGTCCACCTGCGGGACAACAAAATTCTGATCGACATCCTCAACTCCTTTTTGCTGATAAAAATTGTTGTAGGGCATAAGCTTCTTACCATTGTCGTCTATATAGTAGGTTGTCGGATTGATTGTAAATTGCGGAACAGTCAAATCCTCGTTTACATTTACGGCATTGTAATAGTACTGATTCCAAACACGGCGCGTTGCTGCCCATGTCGTATTTTTCCCTGATGAAAACACCTCTAATCGCCCGGAAGCTGCATTATTTGCTGTTTGTGCATTAGAAATTATAATTTCTGACTCTCCATCTCCATCGATATCCGCAATTACCGGATACTCATTGCCAGTGCCTGAATATGCAGGAAAAGTTGATAATGCATAGGCTGTTGAAACAGGAGCTCCTGTTATATGATGCCTTAAACTACCATTAATAATTCTGAGTGTCGTCTCGTCTCGATACACAATCTCCTGAATACCATCGTAATTAAAATCAAAGAGTGTCATGCCCGTGCCTCCAGATGCATCAGAGTGTGGCAGCGACCACAAATGCTCTACACTATTGCTCGTAGTATTGTAGGTATATGCGTCAAGAGTAAGCTTAGAAGGATTATCTGTTATCTGCACAAAATCTACATTCCCATCTCCCGTAAAATCCCCAATCAGTGGACTTCCTACACGTCCTCCGCCACCTCCAGAAGTTCCAACTTCATAATTAGTCTTGTACAATATAGAACCGTCTTTTGTACTCCAGATATATAAACCTTTAGTGAAAACGGAGGCAAAAACATCAAAATATCCATCCATATTAAAATCTGCCACAGTAACAAGCGAATGATCTAAACTGAACACCCCTGCCGGGATATTATACACCTCATCAGGGGCTGCAATCATCAAGGTCATTGAGTTTGCTGTCTCATCGTTTACATCGTTTATCTTTATATCGTAAATCCCTTTCATTGTTGCAAATTCCATATCGCCGTCAAAATCAATATCAACTATGCAGCCGACAGCTTGCACTATATCAATAGAGATAGGCGCAACGATTCTTTTTCCATAATGTGAAAAAACCGATGTGCCGACAAGTATCTCCGGATTGCCGTCATTGTCAATATCGGCTATACTTGGAAAAGTCGCCGTAGGATATTCACTTAAGGATCTTGAATATATCTTATCGGACTTCCATACCATTTGACCATTATAGTTATAGGCATACACATAGTGCCCTTGACCTGCCGTCTGAGAGGTGTTAAAACTCTCTGATATAGCGGCTATGATTATAAGCGAAGTATCGACTCCATTCAACTCACACTTCATAAGTGCAACTGTGCCAGCATTCCAATATGCATAGGGAATATCAACCATTACTTTGTTGTCTATATCATTTCCCTGACTTATATACATCTTATTAGTAATCCTTCGATCTAAGCTATTGCCTCCTGCAACAGAACCATAACCCAATGTTATTATCTCGGGAATATTATCGCCGTTGAGGTCTCCGACTAAGGGTGAAAAATAAGTACTAGTCGAGAAGGTCGAACTGTCGGTTTTCTCAATATTCCAATCGCTCTGAGACAAATACCCGTAGCAAGTATAATCTACAATCCAGTCGGGCTTCTCTCCCACGACTATGTACACCCATGCCGAGTCATAACATGTACCTGCGCCACCTGGAGCTCCTATCTGATAATGGATACTATCAATGCCAGATACATCACTTGCCCCTATCGTATATATAATAGTATCGTTATTACTAGTTACCGAGGCAGTACCTAGATGTTGTCCTCCAGAGAGAATGACGATATTCCTATTGGTGGCAACATCATTGTCAAGAACAGGGATAGGCTTAACATTATTCGCAATACCTATCATAGAAATAACATCCCTAAAGGCAACATTGCTAATACAGCCCAAAGACGCCTCATTGTCATCAAAATCACATTCTTTCTGTATCGAAGAATTAGGATAAGAGCCACTGCCATCGTCGTTTATCCTTATAACAATATCAGAGGATTGGCATGAAACCGATGCCCAAGGTATCTTTTGGATGTAAACACCGGTAGTCCCTGCGGCTATCCTCACATTCAATGTGTCTGTGTATACACAAGGTCCGCTGACTGAACCGCAATACAAGGCAACCGAAAGCGAATTACTTTCTTGGAAAGGACCATCTCCCAGATTCTCAATTTTAATAGTATAAATCAACGTATCTCCACCATCGTTAAGCTCTACATTTTCAATCCCAACAACAGATAAATCGGGAGCGGGAACAATAGGATTACCCTCAAAATCCATGTATGTGTATTGTTTCATAATTGAGTTGAAGGGTTGAAGCGTACTACCATCACTCTTTGTAATTATTATTGCCGGATCTATTCGGTATTGCGGAATTGTCAAATCGTTGTTTACATTCAATCCGTTGTACATATACTGATTCCACACCGGGCGAGCATAGAGCCACGTTCCAGGCACTTCATTCTTAAAAATATGCAGAGGGGCATTGTATTCCGGACTCCCTCCAAGGTCTCCGGCAACAATAATCTCTGCCGAACCATCATTATCAACATCTGCAATAGTTGGACATTCCAAGACCGTTCCTCCTCCACATTTAAAGTAGGCTAAGGTGTCAACCGTGAGCGTATTGCCATTCATTATCCTCAAGGTAGTATGGTCGCGGTAAACAATTTCTTGTATGCCGTCATTATTAAAATCGAATAATGACACTGTAGTCCTGCCAGAAGCATCTGTATGTCCCACTCTCCAAAATAAATCAAAATTACGTGTTGTCTTATTGTACTTTAATGCTCGAAATTTATTATCACGAGTAATGAAGATAAACTCTACTCCCGGGTCAGTGTCAATATTCCCAACAGTTGCCGGAGCCGATAAAGTTGCACCATCAACTACATAGTATCCTAATGATTTTGAGGTCTGTCCGTCCCATGCGTACATTACCATCTTGTTGCCTATGCTCCCTCCCTTGTTTGTGCTAAGCAGATTTGTTGTTACAAGTATATCCAAATCCCCGTCTTCGTCTACATCGGCCACCGTTGTATATCCTTCGCCCCTATAAGAAGCAGTTGTTTCTATGCTTCGCAGTAGCTCCAGTCTTCTTGTCGCAAAATTGGGTTTGTAAACCTTTCCTCCTGCGGCAATCTCTAAATCCTGACTAGCATCAAAATTAGCAATACTGACAGCTGTAACACCATCGTCGGTAGCAAAGCCGTAGTATGGGCTTGCATCATCAATAGCATCAATCAGGCGTTTTCCTTTTTCGTTGTAGACCGTAGTATATGCTATAATTTCAGGCTTACCATCGTTATCTATGTCTGCAATATTAATGGATGGTGCTATAAAAGGAGCTCCAGCAGGTGAAAGACAAGGATGGTCGCTAGTCCAAACCTGGCTTCCGTTTATATCCCACGCTGTTAAAGTGCCATCTATATGGGAAACAACAATCAAGCCATTGCCACTGCTATCGCGAAACATACCTACGCTTGAGGATGTATGCGTGCCAAAAGCCGGCACATCTATTTTCTGTATGATTGATAAATCATCGCCCCTGAGTACATATAGAGAATCTGAATTATACGCACCTCCCTGGCTACACGGCGATGGGACAACTACCTCAGGCATTCCGTCGCCATCTAAATCGCCTACTAATGGAGATAAAAACGTTGATACATTAAAGGGAGTTGACGCTTTCCTTACAATTCCAAACTCTGTAGTTGGCGCATCAATACTACAAGCAAAGCTACCTATCCAGTCGGGATCTTCATTTACGAAAATGTATGCCCAAGCAGAACTCGAACAAGAAGCTTCGTCGCTTATTTCATATTGAAAGCTGTCGACACCGAAATTGCCTCCTGTGTATTTATAAAAAACAGTATCATTAGTTTGACTTACTCTTGCATTACCCCAATTTGGCTGAGTAAGAATAGTTATGTCTGCATTATCTGCAAATAAATCGTTGGCTAATACATGTACGAGAACTTCATTATTGAGCATTCCAAGTATCGTGGTATAATCATCTACAGCAACAGATGATTTCAAATCGACGGTAAATAGAAATTCTGATGACAGACCCGCTTCGGGGTCGCTGACTGTAAGTTTCCACTCTCCTTGATGAACGCTGTAATCCACTGATGACAATACGCAGTTCTCGCCTCCATTTGCTCCTGTTATTTGGTTTTTCACCACAGTGCCGTCGGGACGTGCCCATGTGTAAACTTTACTGCTATTGCCGTGCGGAGTACATCCTCCAACTACATGGGCAGTAAGGGTCAGCGTGCTCCCTTGGCAGATAGTATCTTCCAAAGTTTTGCCATCGTCAGTCAGTCCTGACACCACAGGAGTTTGAGGCGTAAGAACAGGGTCGAGAGTGGCAAAGGAAATATCGTCTAAGGCGAAGTCATTACCACCACCCGAACTTGCAAGATTCACTATTTGCAGTTCTACCTTTTTTACACCAGCACTTGCAATATAGTTTCCATAGAAACGCTTTGCGTATTGATTCCAAAAGCTACCCGTAGGGTCTACTGTTTTTGTAGGAACCAACTCCAGTGGCTCAACAGTATTAAAAGTCTGAGTTTCGACAGTGCTCCCCTGTTGATTTTTTTCAACTATCGTAAATGTTAACTTCGGCTTGATATAATTGACTCCGGGGGAGCCATGATCAGAACCGATTATATTAAGCACATACGCCGAAAAATAATAATTAGCTCCCTCCTCGACATCAACCTCCTGACTCCAGACCATCAGATTCGGTGCTCCATTCACAACTAACATCTTACTACCTGCTCCTCCTCTTCCTCCAAATGGAAGTTCCCAATACCCTAGACGTGGATTTGTTGTTGAATTAGGCTGTGAAAGCTCATCAGCTCGCCCAATTATATCCCTAATTTGTATAGAACCATCGGCAGTGCCCGTATAATCAGAACCAAATTTTCCATAGCCATAACGGAAATATCCCTGAGCATTCGTACTTACATCAAAACCACTAGCCGCCCATGTTTCATAATCGACATAAATATAGTCACTTGTAAATAAAGTCTGTGCCACATCGTCGTCGTCATACATATCAAAGGTCCCGTTCTGTACAAGATTTACCCCAGCACTGAAGTTCTCAGTGTAAGTAGTTCCACCGATGGTGTAAACCGCCTGATACTCTCCGGCAATGTCTACAACAAGCTCAGAACGCGTGGAATCAGCAATTAATGTCGGAGTTGGATTATTCGTATCGTAAAGATACCATGTGTAGGTTACCGCTGTGGGATACTTTGTTTTCAGGACTACTTTACCAGGAGATTCACAATAGAATGTGTATCCGCCATTCAATGTAACCCCAGTTTGGGAATAAGCATCAAATACCAAAAACAACAATAACCACAACACAAATAAAGATAAATTCTTTTTCATAATATACAGTTATTCATAATAATAATAATGCTATATGCTTTAAGTCCAAGACAATATGCATAACAGCCGATGAATGCTTAATAGTACTTTGTTGATGGTGAATAGAACAGCCAATTAATATCGCACTCTATGCGTACACCTATGCTACAACATTCATTAATAACTACATTCAGTTACATTTACATTAATTTCGGTACAATTGTCAGCCATTTGCAATTTATAATAATTCCCAATATACACGTTTGCAACGTATTTTATTGTTTATCTTCATAATCTACGAATCTCCCCTTACAAAACAGCACAAAAGTACCACAAAACATAAGATTAAGCAAATTTTAAAATCATAAAAAAAGCTTTTTATTACAAAATCTTAAAAAAATAGACATAATTATCCGATTTTAACATCCCTAATCAATAAAGGGATATAGGGATATTTCGTTGGTAGAAAAAAAGGGATTTGTTGTTGAATTGTTGAATTGTTGAACTATTGAACTGTTTAATTGTTTAGGGTTCAGGGTTTAAAAATGCTATATGCCGTAGGCTTTAGGTTATAAGCGAACAGCTACTAAACGTTCGTCATTGCGAGCGTCAGCGTGGCAATCTGTCCTTTGTTGCATGAGATTGCTTCGTCGCCGACTCCTCGCAATGACGTTAGTTTATTGGCTATTGGTCTATTGTCTAAAATCTGTCATCTAATATCTGAGACGGGGCATGTCCCGTCTCTACATTTGGGCTAAAGCCATTCTGAGAGGGAGGGTGTTTACATTATTCCTCCAGCTAAAGCAGGAGGCTATTCATCGATCAATGTAATTCATTAAACTTCAGACAATTAAACTCTAAACAGTTAAACGATTAAAATTGCCGTCATTGTTCAGATATCAGGGCTATCGCCCCTATTATTATTTGTATATATCCTCTCCCTACGAAGATATCGGGACTACGTCCCTAAACATCAAACCTTTTTTTTAGACTATAGGCTGTATGCCAAAACAGCCAAATCATCACATTATCTTATTCTTCTATCTCCGAGATCTTTATCGACCATGCCAATTCGCAAGGGAGTTTTGTCCTTACACTTTGAGGAACAGAAACCTCAACACCCTCGTCGGTATTTTTCCACTTCAAGGTTCCACTCGACCCCAACAAACTAAGTTTTGCACCCTTTGCTGCCTTTACCCCTTTCACCGTGAATGATACAGGTAGACCCGAGTGTCCATCCTCCTCCAAGTATATAGCATATACGGTTTTAGTATCCTTCTTACGTGTCAGACAGATATTGTCTGTTTTATAGGGAGCAATAGCACGAGTGGCATAAATAGCTTCGCCGTTTACATCTATCCACTTACCCATGGCATCCAACAGCTTGTATGCTCCTTCATCCCAGCTCCCGTCAGGACCGGGTGCTATATTGTACAACAGATTACCTCCTTTAGCTACTATGTCGACCAACATGTGGATAGCTTTTTTAGGCTCCATGTACTTTGCATCGGGTACCCACGACCAACCGCCACCTGCAATAATACAAGATTCCCACGGATATGGAAGCTGTTTCTCGGGAACAGTATTCTCAGGAGTAAGGTAGTTCTGATTGGGACCTCTAACCGCTCTGTCAACCACTATCAAGCCCGGCTGCTTAACTCTTGCTTTTGCCGCTATTTCGTCCATTCTTATATCCTGATTTACAACTCTATTCTTAACAAAACCTCCGGGCGTATTCTCGCCTCGCTTAGTGTAAGCTCCCTTTAGGAGTTCGTCGGGCTTTTTACTAACCCAACCACCGTCGAGCCACAGTATATCTATCTTGCCATAGTCGCTCATAAGCTCCATAATCTGATTCTGTGTGAACTCCACAAACTTCTCCCACTTCTCGGGATGCTCCACAGGGTCGTAGTTTACATTCCTGTCAAAGGGCGGAAACTTAGGATCCCAATAATTCTCATTGTTCCAGTCGGGCTTAGAGAAGTATGCTCCTGCCCATAAACCCTCACCACGAAAAGCGTCGAAAACCTCTTTTGCAATATTGGATTTCTTATTTACATGAAAAGGACAAGCCTCGCTAGTAACTTTATAATCAGTATATTTACTGTCCCACATACAAAAACCATCGTGATGTTTGGTAGTAAAAACTACATACTTCATTCCGGCATTGGCAGCGGATTTTGCCCACTTCTCGGGTTGGAAATTGGTAGGATTAAATGTCAACTTCAAATTCTCATACTCTTTCTTGTAAGTGAAATAATCAGAAGGATTGCTGCCTTTCTTTCTTTCACACCAACCATAATCCTCCGGACATATTGACCACGACTCTACAACGCCCCACTGACTGTATGCGCCCCAGTGCATGAGTAGACCAAACTTCAAGTCTTGCCAATCCTCTAGCTTATCTAAAACTTTTTGATCCGTCGGCCAAACATAATCTGTAACTTCATGTGCGTACTGCGCCGTCCCCATCAGGGACATAAGCAAGGGAACAATAAATAAAAACTTTTTCATGTGTGTGTGTTTTTTACAACTGCCAGATTTTCAGACACCCGGACTGACAGCCATTGTTTATTATTAATGGTGAATTGTTAGTGGTGAACAAACAGCCACAAACGCAACACCTTATGTATTTAAATTTTCCACTCTCAATTTTCAATTAATTATGGCGACTTATCTAATGTATAACTACTGATATCTATTATATTGTTTATAATCATCCGTCATTGCGAGCGTTAGCGTGGCAAGCTGTTGCTTGTTGCAGGAGATTGCTTCGTCGCCAGCGCCTCGCAATGACGTTCTTGTATTTCTAAATAAAGGCTACTCGCTTAAAGCCTACTGCCTACAGCTTTTTTTAACCTTCAAACAATTAAACATTGTATTTATCATCACCACATTACTCCATTTGCCTCAGCTTCTCTATCTCCTCGATGCTGAGGCCCGTAAGTTCGTGTATGGTGGCATTATCATAAGCTTTCGCTATCATGCGCAATGCTGTCTGCTCTGCCTTCTTCTTCTCACCTTTCTCAATTCCAAGCTTCTCGCCTTCTTTGCGCCCTTTCTTGATTCCTATCTCCTCGCCTTCCTCCATAGCTCTTTCTATGTTGGATTTATAAATATTGTGGTTGTCTCTAAAGCTTTTAAGACTGCTCTGATAAGCCTCCATCTCGGCATGATTGAATTTGGCTACCTCCGCTATCTCGAATATCTTTTCAAACACTCGCTCCTGCAAAGCCCGGGGACGCTCCTGCAAATAAACCAAATTCTTCAAGGTGAAGAGCCACTTGTCTCGCATCGTCTCCAATTCATGCTCCTGCTTCGTAAACTTGGGAAGCTCAACATAAACATACATCAGCTTGTCAAAAAATATCTTGTTACGCTCATTCTTCAATTCGACTTTGTGAACA
>JBKEAJ010000104.1:0-3349 GCA_047972135.1 Bacteroidales bacterium
AACAGCTGGGCAGAAAATGTTCTACCCTTACATTATGTTCATATTTGTTGTCATTGCGAGCGTAGCGTGGCAATCTGTTCTTTGTTGTAGGAGATTGCTTCGTCGCAAGCTCCTCGCAATGACGTTCTTGCATTCGGCTGTTACATCGTGACATCACAGCATTATAATATCGTAGCATCAAGTTTCCCTTTACATAAGCGGCATACCTCAGTTTTATCAACATGTCTGAGGCTTAAGGGTTGGTTTGGTTGTATTTTCCTGATTGTCAGAGATATATTTTATGAGGGAATATATAAAAGTTTGTGTTGCTTATTATATGGATGCAAAATTTGACTTCCGGCAATGAGTTCTAAACAAAAAATTGTATTTTTGTATCAAATGAAATAATTATGTGCGGAATTGTAGGTGTATTCAATCTGAAAACAAACTCAGGCTTGCTGAGAAAACAGGTGCTGGAGCAGGCAAAAAAACTGAGACACAGAGGACCGGACTGGTCGGGTATTTATTGTGGTGAAAAAGCGATCATTGCTCACGAGCGTCTGGCTATTGTAGACCCTGAGTCGGGAGGACAGCCTTTGTATAGTAAAAACAAAAAACATGTACTGGGAGTAAATGGAGAAATTTACAACCATCAGAATATTAGAAATATAACTAAGGATAAATACGAGTACCAAACTGGTTCAGACTGCGAGGTTATATTGGCACTATACGAAGAAAATGGTTCGCAGTTTCTCGACGAGCTGAACGGAATGTTTGCATTTGCTCTCTACGACGAAGAAAAAGACAGTTTCCTGATTGCTCGCGACCATATCGGAATTATACCCCTGTATATGGGATGGGATAAGGAGGGTAACTTCTACGTGGCTTCGGAGCTGAAAGCCCTCGAAGGATATTGTGCCACAATAAAAGAGTTTCCTCCCGGACACTACCTGCACAGCAAAGAAGGCGACGAACCTATAAAATGGTGGACTCGTGATTGGATGGATTACGAAAACGTGAAAAATAACTCCACGAGTATTGACGAGCTTCGGCAGGCAATGGAAGATGCTGTGCATCGCCAGCTGATGACCGATGTTCCCTACGGAGTACTGCTGTCGGGAGGACTGGATTCGTCCATAACTTCGGCATTGGCAAAGAAATTCTCCAAGTCGAGGATTGAATCGGACGATAAAAAGGAGGCTTGGTGGCCTCAGTTGCACTCTTTTGTTATTGGTCTGGAGGGCTCGCCCGACCTTGCTGCCGCTCGGAAAGTTGCCGACCACATAGGCTCGGTACACCACGAAATACATTATACAATACAAGAAGGGCTAGACGCAATAAGGGACGTGATATATCACATTGAAACCTACGACGTTACGACTATTCGTGCATCCACCCCAATGTACTTGCTGGCAAGGGTGATAAAATCAATGGGTATAAAAATGGTGCTGACAGGCGAAGGTGCTGATGAAATTTTTGGAGGATACCTCTATTTTCATAAAGCTCCCAATGCTGAGGAGTTTCATAAAGAAACCTTGCGCAAGTTGAGCAAACTGCACATGTACGACTGCCTGCGTGCCAACAAGTCACTGTGTTCTTTTGGTGTCGAGGGGCGTGTGCCATTCCTCGATAAGGAATTTATGGATGTGGCGATGCGTCTGAACCCAGCCGATAAAATGGCAGGAAAGGACAAAATCGAAAAGTATGTAGTGAGAAAGGCTTTTGAAAATATACTGCCCGAAAGTGTGGCATGGCGGCAAAAGGAGCAATTCTCAGACGGCGTAGGCTACGGCTGGATTGACACTCTGAAACAGATTGCAATAGAACAGGTTAGCGACGAGATGATGGAAAATGCCAAATACCGTTTTTCCCTTAATACTCCAATGTCGAAAGAAGAGTACTTATACAGAAGTATTTTCGAGGAGCATTTCCCGTCCGAGCAAGCGGCAATGTGCGTGCCCTCAGTGCCATCTATAGCATGTAGTACGGCAGAAGCACTGGCATGGGATGCGTCGTTCCAAAGCTCCGCTGACCCTTCGGGGAGAGCGGTAAAAGGAGTACATCTGTCTAATTAGTTATCTTTGCCTCTGATACAAAATCAAAAATATGTCGGCAGAAAAAAGAATAAAAGAGCTTAGAGAAGAACTACATAAACATAATCATCTGTACTACCTTGAGGCTAATCCCGTAATATCGGATTTTGAGTTTGATACATTGCTTAAAGAGCTGGAAAAACTAGAGAAAGAGAACCCTCAATTTGACGATGTGAACTCACCTACTAAAAGGGTTGGCAGTGATATAAATAGCGAGTTTGAACAAGGAAGACACGCATTTCCAATGCTCTCGCTCTCAAATACATATAGCGTGGAGGAGCTGCGAGATTTTGATGCCAAGATTGCTAAACTCCTCGAAACGACTGAATATTCGTATGTGTGTGAGCTGAAATTTGATGGTTCGTCAATTAGTCTTACATACGAAAACGGAAGCCTGATAAGGGCAACAACTCGTGGCGACGGAACAAAAGGAGATGTGGTTACACAAAATATAAGGACTATACGTTCTATACCACTATCGCTGTCAGCTCCCTACCCTGCCCTGTTTGAGGCTCGTGGTGAGATACTTATGCCTATCAGCGTGTTCGACGAAATAAATAAAAAACGAGCAGAGGCAGAAGAACAACTACTGGCAAATCCTCGCAATGCTGCGGCAGGAACATTGAAACAGCAAAAATCGGCAATCGTGGCGCAGCGTAAACTCGATGCTTTCATATATGGTCTTGCAACTACCGATAACCCTGCCGACAGCCATTACGAAAACCTGATGGCTGCTAAGAGAATGGGCTTCAAAGTATCGGAGCATAGTCAAAAATGTAAGAATATTGACGAGGTAATAAAGTATATAGAAAATGCCGACGAGCTTAGGCATACTCTGAACTATGCAACCGACGGAGTGGTGATAAAAGTTGATTTGTTGGAGCAGCAGGAGCTACTGGGTTTTACCTCCAAGTCTCCACGTTGGGCAACAGCATATAAATTTAAAGCCGAACAAGCTCTGACAACTCTTGAGTCGGTAGATTTTCAGGTAGGACGAACAGGGAATGTTACTCCCGTTGCAAATCTTAAAGCCGTACAGTTAGCAGGCACAGTGGTGAAAAGAGCTTCCCTGCACAACGAAGATATTATAAATGAGCTGGACTTGCATTATGGCGATTCTGTTTTTATCGAGAAAGGCGGAGAGATTATCCCAAAGGTGACAGCTGTCGAAAAATCCATGCGTCCAAAAAATGCTCCGAAGGTGGTGTTTGTCGACTCTTGTCCTGAGTGCGGGACTAAACTGAAAAAAGATGAGGGCGAAGCTCAGCACTACTGTC
>JBKEAJ010000105.1:0-9346 GCA_047972135.1 Bacteroidales bacterium
ATCGGTTGGCACAGTCACAATGTGATTGAACTCCTGAACCAACATCTCGTCTTCATGACCTTCCACAAAGATGTCACCGACAGATTCTGCAGTAAAGGCGCCGGCAGTGAGGTTGCCCTGAGTTTGGCCTTCGATAGAGATATAACATGGTGTTGGCATGATAAATTCCTTTTTAAAAATTCAAAGAGGTTTTGGATAAACCTGTTTGATGAAGAGCAACTCTCATGCCAAAATGTAACATACTGATTTATAATGAATACATAAAATGCCTTTTTATGCTGGGCAATTTATTGCCCAGTTCCGGGCAATTTTTTGCTCAGCGGGCAATTTTTTGCCCAACAAACATTCAGATTTTTGATGGTGCGCAGCGACCTTAGATGAAATCATTCTCCTACCGCCTTTAAAGCACACGCTTCCTGTTTAGCAAAGCAAAGATGAATACCTACGTAATTTAGGACGTTTGTTTAAATACTGTAGACAAAAATATGAAAGACATCCCCAAAGGTCACTTTGACATTTAAAATACAACACATTGAAAATCATAAATAATTTGTCAAACAAGGTCGTGCATTCCAATTGGAACTTCAGAGTAAAGTATGTTCAATGGAACGCAAAACTCGGAGGAAAGGTCGGTCTTTAGCAAAATTTGTTATATGATTAACGTTAAAAAAATAAATGCCACCTGGGATTATAGGCGGCATTTATTTTGCTATTACTCTAGATTGAGCCAATAGTGAATAATTCTAGAAGTTCCTATCCTCTAATGTACAAACTGAAGTACCAACTAACGGTACGGTGATGACACAATCAACATCAAGATAGTTTTCACTGCTTAGTCCTTGGTTAGTTGCAGATAAGCCTTCGTGACTAAGTACCTTTGCCTTGACATTCAAGCGCAGCACATTACTGCTGTCCAGTGCGACTGATAGTAGTCCAGCATCAGTACTATGCCAATCCGCTTCTGCAGTTACATCTTGAACAGAACCATCCGAGTAGAAACCGATGGCTTTGACTCTTGGGGGATTACCCAACAAACCCAAGAGATTGATATAGGATCCGCTGCTATCACTTATGCCATCACCATCTACATCCATCGTAACTCGGAGACGCTGAACAACCGCATTATTCACAGTTGCAGTAACAATATTGCTACTGACACCAGCCAAACTTGCCATGATGTTACTTGTCCCAATATCGACGGACTGCGCCTTACCCTTGTTGTCTATGGTTATCACTGAGGTACTACTACTAAACCAAGCAACTTGGTTAGTAACCACTTGGATGTTACCGTCACTGTAGCTAGCGGTAGCGGTAAACTGCAGTGAGTTTCCAAGTGCAATAGTATTCGTCGGAGCCACAATCGTCATTGCTGTTATCTCGGCGGCCGTAATGGTGAGATTCAGATCATTACTTTGAATTCCACTCATACCGGCACTAACAGTAACATCTCCAACATTCACTCCAAAGACCAACCCATTTTCATCAACAGTAGCAACTCCAGTGTCGCTACTGACCCAGAAAACGTTAGAAGATAAATCCTGTTGACTACCATCAGAGTAATGACCAATTGCACTGAGTTGACTTTGAGTTCCTTTGGCAAAACCGAGCAGTGTAGTACTGATATTTATGCTATCAAGCGTAGCTGCTGTTACAGTGAGCGTGACGCCATTGCTACTTTCTCCCTGATAATTTGCTGTAACAACAGCAGCTCCCGCTTGTGATCCACTTGCTTTTCCCTGTGCATCAACTGTAACAATTGTAATATTATTACTATTCCAACCCACCTGATCTGTGACATTTCGGTTACTACCATCAGAATAGCTTGCCATTGCCGTAAACTGGGTTGATGTTCCTGCTGCAATACTACTGGCTTGAGAGGTGATTTGTAGGCCGGTGATCATGGCATTACTCACAGTAATAGAGACAGCATTACTAAAGATGCCATCTTTCGACGCTGTGATAGAAGCACTTCCTAAAGCCACTGAACTCAACATGCCACTTCCACTGACAGTCACAACCGAAGGGGAGGAAGTGTTCCAGCTAACCTGATTGCTTATATTCTGGCTACTACCATCAGAATAACTTGCAATTGCCTGAAGCTGGCCATTAGTACCCATAGGTAGGTCGACACTCCCTGGCAACACCTGAATGTGAGTCATCGTGGCAGATGTCACATTCAGAGAAGCCTGGTTACTTTGTACACCATTGAAACTTGCACTAATGCTCGTATTTCCTGACGAGTTAGCAGATACAAGTCCGGAAACAACAGTCGCAACACTTGTCTCTGTACTATTCCAAGAGGCTTGATTGGTGATGTCCTTGGTACTGTTATCACTGAAGTGTGCAATTACAGTAAACTGACGTTCGGTCCCGACGGCAAGACTGCTACTCGCAGGAGTGACCTGTAGAGATGATACTGTAGCTGCACTCACATTAACCATCAAGTCATTGCTACGCACTCCGTCTAGTGAAGCTTGAATAAGGGTTTGCCCCGCCTCAACACCAGCTAAAACGCCAGTATTGGTAACAGTTGCAATACTGGTATCATCACTGTGCCAAGCAACTTGTGATGAAATAATCTGAGTAGAACCGTCAGAATAGCTAGCAGTAGCTGTCAGTTGACTCTCAACGCCTTTTGCTAAGGTTATTGAATTAGGTGTGATTTGTAGTTGGGTGATTGTAGCTGTCGTGACCACTAAATTAACGTCGTTACTTATCACACCATTCATGGTGGCAGATATAGCACTAGTACCGATTGACTGCGCCGTCACCACCCCCTTGGTTGATACAGTTGCAACACCTGTATTACTACTACTCCAACTCACTTGAGTGCTGATGTCCTGAGTAGACCCATCACTGAATGTGGCCAACGCTGTAAACTGTACCGTTGAACCTTTCGCTATACTGGCAGTCCCGGGAGTTAACTGAATTGTACTGAGAGTGGCTGTCGTTACTTTAAGCAGAGCATTATTGCTTGAGACGCCGGCATAAATGGCATTAATCGTAGTTTCACCACTTGCCAGAGTCATTGCAATACCAGTGGGGCCAACCGTTGCTACAGCAGAATTACTGCTATTCCAACTCACATGTGCACTGACATCTTGGCTACTATTGTCGCTGAAAGTTGCGATTGCCTTAAACTGCTTATTTAAACCTGCTGCAACTGATATACCAGTAGGGCTAAGTTGTAATTTGGTCACAACGGCATCAGTCACTAATAGCTGTGCCGGGTTGCTGCTGACACCATTTAAACTGGCTGAAACGATTACACTACCAGCTACTACTCCTGTTACACGTCCTTGCGGACTTACTGTAGCAATAGACGTATTCGAACTCTGCCATGCAACAACATCGCTGACATCTTGGCTACTGTCATCCGAATAGGTTGCAACAGCCGTGAAACCAGTCTCCGAGCCTACAGCAATACTGCTTTTTGCCGGTGTTATCTGCAACTCCAGCACCGTTGCACTGGTAATTGTCATGGTCAAAGTATTACTGCTTAAATTCGAAAAATGGGCCTGAATATTGGCAATTCCCACTCCATTCGCAACAGCAGTGCCAGTGGCATTAATAGCAAGAACCCCAAAATCATTATTATCCCAACTAACCCTATCTGATACATCTTCACTCGACCCATCAGAGTATGTTGCCGTAGCGGTCAACTGAGTTTGTGTTCCGACCGCTAGCTTGGTACTTCCGGCACTTATCTGTAATTGAGTAGCAGTAGCATCTGTGATTTTCAGCGATACAGCATTAGAAATCACACCGTTGTAGTTAGCCGTTACTTCGGCCACTCCTTTGGCAACTGCATTCAACACCCCTTTAGAACTGATAGTTGCCACAGCTAAATCACTGGATTGCCATGAAACCTGAGCACTTATATCCTGGCTGCTACCGTCTGAAAACTTGGCTACCGCATGAAATTGCTGACTCAGCCCGGCTGGCAAAGATAATGAACCTGGTGTGACAATCAATTCACTGATAGTAGCATCGGATACGGTCAAGGTCGCGGTATTACTTTTGACACCGTCCAGAGTTGCACTTATAAGTGCTTTTCCCACAGCAACACCTGAAGCAGTTCCGGAGGTACTAATAAGAACCTTGTTAGTGTCATCACTCAACCAAGCAACTTGATTGGTGACATTCCTCGTAGTGCTGTCAGAGAAAGTGGCAACTGCTGAAAATTGCGTGGAGGTTCCCATTGAAATTGTCGATTTGGCTGGGGATATCTGTATCTTTGTCACCATCGCAGATGACACATTTACAACTACCCCGTTACTCGTCACCCCATCTAATCTAGCGTTAATTACACTAGAACCCATCGTTAAGGCTTTTAGCAAACCTATATCACTTATTTCAACGATACTTGGCTCACTGCTAAGCCACTGCACATTAGTAGAAATATCTTGCCGACTTCCATCTGAAAACAGAGCAATAGCCACTAGTTGTTCTGTTAATCCCATAGGTAAATTCAAGTTCGCGGGTGTTACTTGAATCCTAGTAATAGTGGCATCAGTTACTGATAATATCGCGTTATTGCTGTCAATTCCCTGGTAACTCGCAGATATAGTCGCTCCTCCTTTAGACACCCCAATTGCCACACCTTGTGGGTTAATTGTCACTATATCAGTCGAAGAGCTACTCCAATCCGCCATTTGAGAAACATCTTGGGTTTTGCCATCTGTAAAGGTCAAGATAGCGGTAAAGGGGGCACTGGTCCCCATTGCAATACTGGATGATGCTGGGGAGATTTGTAGTTTTGCCGCTACAGCGTCTGTTATTGTTATTTTCAATGCATTACTGGTAACACCCGTAATAGAACCTGACACAGTACTGGCTCCCATTTTAAGCCCGTTTGCCAAGCCATTCTCAGAAACACTTACGATTGCGTTGTCTGAAGAAGACCACTCTGTTTGAGTTGTTACATCAATAGCACTACCATCAGAGAATGTTGCTATGGCACTCAATTGACTTTGAGTTCCAATTGGAAAAGAGTTCTGGGCTGCGGAAACCTGCAACTCAGTTACTATTGCAGAAGTGACGACTATTTCAATTTGATTGCTTTTTACACTAGCTAGTGATGCCGAGATCCTGCTAACACCTTGTGAAGTGCCTTTAGCTAACCCTACTGAATTTATTTCAACAACTGAATTGACTGATGAGTGCCATTTTACCTCTTGACTGATATCCTTTTGGCTCCCATCTGCATAATTAGCAATAGCCTTAAACGGTAGTGTAAATCCAACTGGAAGCCAGTCTTTTGTAGTGCCAGAGCTATTTTGTTGAGACGAAATCTGAATACTCTCAATAATTAGGTGGTCATTAGTCACTAAGTTCGTTTCATTTCCATTGCCACATGCACTTAGAATGATGACAAATAAGCATATAAGTATATTCCGCATAGTTTTAAGCCTTTTTCAGACAATAACCAATCAACTGTTGACGATTCACTAGCATGTACCTTTGACGAGAGAAAAACTTATCAAATGAATTTATAAATAATGCTAATATACACTTGATTAAGTTGGGTTTCTTCTCCACCAAATTCACTTACCCACTGATAGGCAAATCTTACCTGCCAGTCAGTAATAAATTCATAGTCGACTCCAGTTGACACTGTTGGCGAAAAACCATTCTCTTTATACTCATCTGATTTTGAATAATTTTCTTGATGACCATAAAATTTTTTTGACCACCTCAAACCACCAGCTTTAAAAAACAAACTAGCATCATTAGAAAAAACCCAAGTTCCTTTTAAAGCAACATCAACTCCAGAAATCTCCGTTTTATCTGCTACAATAAAAACACCTTCATAGGAACCGAAATCCTGATACCCTATTTCAATAGCTAGATAATCAGTAAAGTTAACACCAATGAAAGCTCCATAACTTGTGTCATTGTCATCGCAGCTTAAATAAAGTTCTGAGCAGGTATCACGATTGAAAGTGTAACCTAAACTAGCACCGATATAAGCTCGATCTTTTCCACTTGACTCTACTTCTTTTGCACTGGTTACACTCGAATTAATATAAAGTGTTATCAAAACGAAAAGAATACAATATCCATTAATTTTCATGATGTTACTCCATGTAATTGTAGATTCCATTAATAAACGGAACGACGTCCATTGCGCTGTTTATTACTATTAGGTATAGATACAATTTAAGCAAATGCAAGAAAACTAAGAAATTTATTTTTAAGGCCACTTTTTTATTGTGGTCAATAAATTGACGGACTGAGTATTTAGATAGTATAAAGAACATTACTAAATAAGTGTTCCTAATACTGTCACATTTCTGCTGTGCCGGGCCTGCTGCCAGGAAATGGTGAAACCGTTTCCATAAATCGCCCCCCCTGCTGAGGAGTTCCCGCATTGTCTTGCAACAATGATTACGTCTTAGCGTTTCATGCATCGCCAGCCATAAGCGCTCTATCTTGTAAACCCAAGGTGAGTATACAGGTAGCCTGGACTTGGAATTGTGCTTAAGCCTGGCAAGCGTTTTACGGCTCTTGTGAATGATGTAATGCTCCAGAATGAGCATTAATCTTTGCGGTAATTGGCGATAAACAGCTCAAATGCCTTTCTGTTGCTCTTTGGACATCCGATCAGACACTATCTTGCGATTTAAGCCAATATCGATTTCATCCTCATAAAATACTGGGTATTCTGCACTACGATGAGCGCCCCATCAGGAGGGAAACGCACACCGATCGCAACATTAATTGATGGAAAACGTCTTTGAGCTGAAAAGAATCTAACCCAAACCTAATCTGACAACGGCACATTAAGAATCGGGTAACTGTCAGATAAGGTCAGAGTTAGTACAACCAAACAACGAACATTAGCGAGCCTTAGTACTTGTTATCGAAAGCTCTACTTACAGTTATTGGCACATATACGGTCCCGACCTCCTTGTTTAGCTTCGTACATGGCTTCATCTGCCCTAGCAAGAAAACTATCTATTGACTCTTTGGTTTCAAACTTTGCCAGTCCCGCACTTATCTTTATGGTAATGACTTCTCCAGTATCTAGAGTTAATGGCTCAGACTTGAGACTTTCCCTTAACCTATTACCAAACTCAAGACCAGATTTCAGTTCTATACCTGGAAGGACAAAGAGGAATTCTTCACCTCCAAGACGGCCACAAAAATCAGACTTGCGTCCCATCCTCGAAGCAACACATGCAAATTTAACGAGTGCAGCATCTCCGGCAGCATGCCCATAAGTATCATTAATACTTTTGAAGTGATCCAGATCGATAGAAAGGACACATAAACCAATGCCAGAACGAAGAGAGAGCTCTATGCTTTCACTTAAACGTTCTAATGTTGCCCGCCGGTTTGGTAGCCCTGTCAATTCGTCAGTTCTCGCTAAAGCGGCAAGTTCCTCTTCCAACTTTTTCTTAAAGAGAAGATAGCCAATAGTATCAGCGAGCAACTCCATTAAAATATAATCGTCTTTGGAAAATGGATCTGTTGGAGAAACACTTGAAAAATTCAACGTGCCATATAACCCACCATCCAAATATATAGGAGTTCCTATATATGATTCCAGTTTAAAACTCTCATAACACGGATGGTGTTTAATTCTGCTTTCTCTCACATAGTGAAAACCAACCGTTTTATTTTCTTTTAGTGTATGAACACAATAAGTCCCGTCAATATTGAATACTGTTGATTCTTCTAGACCTTCATTGAAGTCAACACAATATTCAACTATATAGTCTTTTTTAATGATATGAGAAATAATCGCAATTTCTAAACCAAAGTGCTCAAGACCTACTTTAAGTAATTCATGGATCTTTTGATCTTGATTCAATACAACATCAGCAGTGATGTTGTGGATCTTTTGCAAGGTATCCAACGATTGGTCTGCAGATCGTGCCGGCCTTATAATCCCTATAAATCCAACAACATCACCACCTTTTGAACGCATGACGGCACCAGTAGTTAACCCAAGAAAAGACTCGCCATCAGCTCGAAGATAGGGAACCCGATAATTCTCAGCAGCAGCTTTACTGGTAACATTAAAGCGTTTTTTTCCTTGTATTGAGAAGTCCTCTTCCTTTGCGTAAAAGACTTTCGTTTCCTTGCCGTACAACTCACTTTTTTTGTACCCAAATAGACGCTCTGTTGCTGAGTTAACATAGATAATTCGGCGCGCAGTATCAGTCACAACGACAGATTCTTCAACATTATCAAATACTTCAGTCAGCAATAGTGGAGAAATCGTGCTAACACTCATTTCGCATTCTGAGGATAGAGATTTAACGGTATCTGCTATTGTGCTTCCTTTCATACATACTCCATGAATACCTAAGATTAGGTCTACTATAACCATAAAATAGGCGTTTTCTCAAACCATCCCACACAAGCTCTTAAGTGACGAATATTTATCATGCTTGGTTATCAGACCAATGCGCTCTATGTCAAAAAAGATCTGCATGCTGAAAACATTAGCTAGAATGATAGCTATCGACTACAAATCTCAAGGTAACCACCATGTCTTATGATAGAGATGATGTTCAAGCGGCAGAAGCCTTGCATGCTCACTTGGCAAAAATACCGATATATGAACTGTTGCTTCAATATGCCGAGTTAATAGACAAGCGGCTTAGTGCAATGGATACCGTTGACAATGAGGTTTATGACTTTCTTCATAAGGCTTGGGAAAGCAGAGACATCATCCCTATGGACATAGCGATCCGCAAAATCAATGACTTAACAGAGTTTAGCACCCCAACACTAACCGAGGTGATTACAACCGCATCAAATGCTTTTGAACCAAATAATTGTTCAGTAATGATTAAGCTTATAAAGACATATCAATGGCCAAGAAACAGATCGAAAGTGTTTCCACTTTAAGTAGCCCTTGCTTGATTTGGAATCACGCCCCTCACCAATGCTGACAAGTAATTTGTATAGCTTGTTGCCATAAATAGGCCGCGTTAGGTGTACCAATTCAGCTATCGACCAATGCTGGATCAGGCAGTTTAGGTCAAGTAATGAGCTCGGCAACGCGGTGCTAAGATGGACATACTCAGTCCCATTGGAGCGAGAGTTAGGTTTGTTTAGCGATAAACCTGATCGCTCAAACAGGACTGAGTTCCCTTCCTGTGATCTACTGACCTTTCCCCGAGATTAGTACCAATCTCTTGATGAGATTTTCCAGCTTATGCTGCTTGCTTGGCATACGCAACAGGCGGCATATAGTTCAGTGAACTATGAGGGCGAACATGGTTGTAGTGTTCACGCCATAGCTCGATTTCGTATCTGGCTTCGTCTAAGGTTCTGAACCAGTGCTGGTTCAGACATTCGTTCCGGAATTTGCCATTCAGGCTTTCCA